>DATFRX010000038.1:0-30134 GCA_035262905.1 Nocardioidaceae bacterium | reverse complement strand
ACACCAGCTCGACCAGCATCTCCTTCGGCGTCAGCTCACCGCGTACGACCTCGGCGACGTGCTCCACGATCGGCATGTCGACGCCGTGCTCAGCCGCCAGCTCATAGATGGACTGGCACGACTTGACGCCTTCGGCCACCTGCCGGGTCGAGTGGACGATCTCGTCGACGCTCAAACCCTGGCCGAGCTTCTCACCGAAGGTCCGATTGCGCGACAGCGGCGACGTACACGTGGCGACCAGATCGCCGAGCCCGGCGAGCCCGGACAGCGTCATGGGATCGGCGCCCATCGCAGCGGCGAGCCGGGCCGTCTCGGCCAGCCCGCGCGTGATGACCGAGGCCTTGGCGTTGTCGCCGAAGCCGAGGCCGACCGCCATTCCGACCGCCAGGGCGATCACGTTCTTGACCGTCCCGCCGAGTTCACAGCCCACGACATCGGCGTTCGTGTACGGCCGGAACGCCGGTGTGTGGCACAGCCGCTGGATCCGGCTGGCGACGTCGGCGTCGGCGCTCGCGACGACACTCGCGGCCGGCTGCCGCTCGGCGATCTCACGAGCCAGGTTGGGTCCGGTCACGACCGCGATCCGCTCCGGCCCGACCCCGGCCACCTCGGCGATCACCTCGGACATCCGCTCGTGCGTCCCGAGCTCCATACCCTTCATCAAGCTGACCAGGATCGCGTCCGACGGCAGCAGCGGCGCCCACGTCGACAGGTTGTCCCGCAGCGTCTGCGCCGGCACCGCGAACACCACCGCATCGGCATCGGCGAGCACGGCAGCGTGGTCGTGGCTGGCCGAGACAGCGGCCGGGATCTCGATGCCGGGAAGGTAGTCGGCGTTCTCCCGCGCGTCGTTGACCTTGGCGCACAGCTCGGTACGACGACCCCACAGCCGTACGTCGTTGCCGGCGTCGGCGAGTACGAGGGAGAACGACGTGCCCCAGGAGCCCGCGCCCATGACCGCGACGGTCGCAGGCTGCTTCGCCGGGTCGCTCACTCGTCGTCCGGCCGGTGGTACGGGCGGTTCGGATTGCCGGTCTCGGGCAGGCCGTGCTTACGCGGGTCGAAGCGCTCCTTGGGCGGCTCCTCGCCGCGGATCTCGCCGAGCAGTGCGGTGACGTCGGCCATGATCCGGTCGGTCGCCTCGTGGAGCAGCTTCGTGGTGACCTTCTTGCCGCGCAGATCGTCGAGGTCCACCGGCTTGCCGACGAGCACCTGGATCGTCTTGCGCGGGATCAGTCGCGGCCACTTGGTGTAGGGCCACAGCACGTCCTGCGCTCCCCACTGCGCGACCGGGATCACCGGGCTGTCGGTCTGCAGGGCCAGCCGGGCGGCCCCGGTCTTGCCGATCATCGGCCACAGATCGGGATCGCGGGTGATCGTCCCCTCCGCATAGACGATGACGCCGTCGCCGTGCTCGACCGCCTCGAGAGCACCGGCGAACGACGACGTGACGTCGGTCGTCCCACGACGTACCGGGATCTGGCCGGTGGCGAGCAGCAGCCGGCCGATGACGGGGTACTTGAACACGCCCTGCTTGGCCAGGAACCGGGGCGGCACTCCGCTGTCGTAGGCGAAATGCGCGAACAGCAACGGATCGGCGTGTGAGATGTGGTTCGCGACCATGACGAAGCCCCGGTC
Source organism: Nocardioidaceae bacterium (assembly GCA_035262905.1). Lineage (GTDB taxonomy): Bacteria > Actinomycetota > Actinomycetes > Propionibacteriales > Nocardioidaceae > DATFRX01. The sequence goes on along the minus strand of DATFRX010000038.1, from coordinate 28,496 downwards.
GGGGATGTTCTCCTGGCCGCGCCACGAGCGTTTGGTGAACAAGAAGAGCAGCGGTCGGACGACGGCGGCGATCGTGACGACGGCCCAGCCTCGCTTGCGTCTGGCCACGCCTACTCCTCAGTTCGGTTCAGTGAGGGCGAGCCTATCCCCATTCGGGTGCCCCGTACCGTGGCGATGTGTACGACTCGCGGTGGGTGGCCGTCGTTCCGGTCAAGGACCCGAGGCTGGCCAAATCGCGACTCGGCCCGCAGCTCGGGCCGTGGCGGACCGATCTCGCCGCCGCGTTCGCGACCGACCTGCTCACCGCGCTGCTCGGCTCGAGTCGGGTCGAGCTCGTCGTGGTCGTGGGCGGCCGGCGGCTGTCGACGGACCTGCTCGACCACGAGCGGCTCCGGACGCTGCCCGATCCCGGAGACCTCAACGTGGCGGTGTCACATGGCATCGCCTGGGCTCGTCAGGAGCGGCCATCGGCGGCGACCCTCGTCCTGGCCGGCGATCTGCCCGCCGCTACGAGTGAGGTTGTCGACCGGCTGCTCGGCTCGACGCGATCGGGCCTACTGCACGTGATCCCGGACCTGGAGGGGATCGGCAGCACCGGGCTCCTGATCGGTCCGGAGACCGAGCTGACTCCGGCATTCGGCGACGCCTCGCTGGCCCGGCATCAGGCCGCTGGCGCGGCAGTGGTCGACCTGCCGGGAATCGAGCGACTGCGTCGCGACGTCGACACCGCCGGTCAACTCGCTGCAGCGGTCGACCTAGGCGTCGGCGAACAGACCCGATCGGTGCTGGCTGAGATGGCCGCCGCCACCTGAGCGTCTACTACCGTGACGCCATGCAGGCGACCGTGGCGTCGTTCGACGCCGACAATGAATCCGGCACGGTGCTGCTGGACGACGGACTTCGGCTGAGCTTCGACGCGGCAATCTTCGCCGGGGCCGGCGCCCGGATGTTACGGCCGGGACAGCGCGTCTTCGTCGAGGTCGACGACGACGGCGCAGTCCCCGTGCTCAGGGCGATGTGGCTGTTCCGCCCGAACCGGTCACCGGGCGGAACAGCCGCACCCTGATCGTCAACTCTTCTTCGCGGTCGACCGCTTCGCCGTCTTCTTGGCCGGGGCCTTCTTGGCGGTGGTCTTGCGCGCCGTCGACTTCTTCGCCGCGGTCGCCTTCTTCGTCGCCGTCTTCTTGGCCGGAGCCTTCTTGGCCGCCGTCTTCCGGGCCGGGGTGGTCCGGCGCGCGGCCTTCTTGGCGGGAGCCTTCTTGGCGGTGGTCTTGCGCGCCGTCGACTTCTTGGCCGCCGTCTTCTTGGCCGGAGCCTTCTTGGCGGTCGCCTTCTTGGTGGCGCGCTTGGCCGTACCGGTGGTCTTCTTCGCCGCCTTCTTGGCGGTCTTCTTGGCGGTGGTCTTCTTCGCCGCCGTCTTCGCCGCCGCGGTCTTCTTCGCGGCAGTCGCCTTGGCGACCGTGAGCTTCGGAAGCTTCTTGGCGCCGGACACGACGGCCTTCAGCTCAGCACCGGCCCGGAACTTGGGCACCGCGGTCTTCTTGGCGCGGACCCGCTCGCCGGTTGCCGGGTTGCGCACCATGCGGGAAGGACGAACGGCCTTCTCGAAGGCACCAAAGCCGGTGATCGCGACCTTCTCCCCCTTCGCCACCTCTCGTGTGATGGTCTCCACGACGGAGTCCACTGCCTTTGCCGCAGCCTTCTTGTTGCCCTCGTAGTGTGCTGCGAGCGCTTCGATGAACTGACTCTTGTTCACTTGCTTCCCTTCCCGTGAACGACGCCGAGCCCGCGCCCGACTTCGTTGGAACGTTAGGCAATCCCGACGCTTGAGACAATGACCGTACGGCGAGTCGTTTTGATCCGTCTGCCCGACGATTTGGCCTTGTCACGTTGGGTTCTCGGGCCGACGGCGGCGGGTCCGGGAGGCCGTCAACACTCAGATCCCTTATTTTACGGGACTCTCGGCGTCACGTACGGATCGGGAAGGCCTGGCTCGAAGGCTCGTCAGGAGCTCGTACGGGCCGGCAAAGTCGTCGGTTTCCAAGCCGATCTTTTTTCTTCGTATCTTGCGATTTCGGCCTCATAGCCAAGGGTGATCGCGATGTCGTCGAGCCCCTCGAGCAGCCGCCAACGGGTGTAATCGTCGATCTCGAAGGGGGCCGAAACGGCCTCGTTTTCCCTACCGGCGCGTACGATCCGGTGCTCCAGATCGACAATGATCGGCGTCGACGGGTCGTCCTCGACGAGGTCCCAGACCTGCGCGACGAAGCTCTCGTCGACCTTGGCGGCGAGCAGACCGGACTTGCCGGCGTTGCCGCGGAAGATGTCACCGAAACGGGGCGACAGGACGACCCGGAACCCGAAGTCCTGCAAGGCCCACACGGCATGCTCGCGGGACGATCCGGTGCCGAAGTCGGGCCCTGCGACGAGCACGGTGGCGCCGTCGTGCTCCGAGCGGTTGAGGACGAAGTCCGGGTCGGACCGCCAGGCAGCGAACAGACCGTCGTCGAAGCCGGTGCGCGTCACGCGCTTCAGGTAGACCGCCGGGATGATCTGGTCGGTGTCGACGTTGCTGTGCCGCAACGGGACGGCGGTCCCGGTGTGGGTCGTGAACTTGTCCATGTGGATCTGCCCCTCTGCCTCGCGACGGTCAGGCCGTCGCCGGAAGGTCGGCAGTCGAGCCCAGCCGGCCCAGAACCGCGGTCGCAGCGGCAACCTCTGGCGACACCAGATGGGTGCGACCGCCCTTGCCCTGCCGGCCCTCGAAGTTGCGGTTGGACGTCGACGCACTGCGCTCGCCGGGCGTCAGCTGGTCCGGATTCATGCCGAGACACATCGAGCATCCGGCGCCACGCCACTCCGCACCGGCCGCCTTGAAGACGACGTCGAGGCCCTCGGACTCGGCCTGCAGACGTACTCGTGCCGAGCCCGGAACGACGAGCATCCGGGTGTCGGAGGCGACCGAGCGGCCCTCGATCACCTTGGCGGCCGCCCGCAGGTCCTCGATCCGGCCGTTGGTGCACGACCCCAGGAACACCGTGTCGATCGCGATGTCGCGCATCGCGGTGCCAGGACGCAGGTCCATGTAGTCCAGCGCCCGGCGCGCGGACGCCTGCTGATGCGGGTCGTCGAAGTCCTCCGGCGCCGGCACCGAGGCCGACAGCGGAACGCCCTGGCCCGGGTTAGTGCCCCAGGTGACGAACGGCGCCATCGCACCGGCGTCGAGCACGACCTCGCGGTCGAACACCGCGTCGTCGTCGCTCACGAGCGTCTGCCAGTACGCGAAGGCCGCGTCCCAGTCGGCACCTACCGGCGCATGCGGCCGACCGCGTACGTAGTCGAACGTCGTCTCGTCGGGTGCGATCAGACCGGCTTTGGCGCCCCACTCGATCGACATGTTGCAGATCGTCATCCGGGCTTCCATCGAGAGCGCGCGGATCGCCTCGCCGCGGTACTCGACGACGTAGCCCTGGCCGCCGCCGGTGCCGACGGTGGCGATCAGCGTCAGGACGAGATCCTTCGCCGACACACCCTCGGGGAGCCGGCCGTCGACCGTCACCGCCATCGTCTTTGGCCGCTGCTGCGGAAGCGTCTGAGTGGCGAGGACGTGCTCGACCTCGCTGGTGCCGATGCCGAACGCCAACGCGCCGAAGGCTCCGTGTGTCGACGTGTGCGAATCGCCGCAGACCACCGTCATGCCGGGCTGGGTCAACCCGAGCTGGGGTCCCACGACGTGCACAATCCCCTGGTCGAGATCGCCGAGCGGATGCAGCCGAACGCCGAACTCCGCACAGTTGCGGCGCAGCGTCTCGACCTGAGTGCGCGACACCGGGTCCGCTATCGGCCGATCGACGTCGAGTGTCGGGATATTGTGGTCCTCGGTCGCCAGCGTGAGGTCGGTGCGTCGCACTCCTCGGCCCGCCATCCGGAGACCGTCGAAGGCCTGCGGGCTCGTGACTTCGTGGACGAGGTGGAGGTCGATGAACAACAGGTCCGGTTCGCCCGGTGCACGACGCACCACGTGGCTGTCCCAGAGCTTTTCCGCGAGTGTCGTAGCCATAACTTGCGTTCCAGTATTCGAGACGGCAGTATTGCGTCGTGGACAACAGTAGCGGAGTCGGCGTCCTCGACAAAGCCGCCCTGGTGCTGTCGGCACTGGAGTCCGGTCCGGCCACGCTCGCCGGTCTCGTGGCGAGTACGGGGTTGGCCCGCCCGACCGCGCATCGACTCGCTGTCGCACTCGAGCACCATCGCCTGGTCGCTCGCGACACGCAGGGACGCTTCGTACTCGGCCCTCGACTCGGTGAGCTCGCCGCTGCCGCCGGAGAGGACCGTCTGCTGGCCGCGGCCGGCCCCGTACTCGCGCGGCTGCGCGACATCACCGGGGAGTCGGCGCAGTTGTTCCGCCGCCAGGGTGACTATCGGGTCTGTGTGGCCGGCGCCGAACGTCCGACCGGCCTCCGCGACACCGTGCCGGTCGGCAGCCAGCTCACGATGGGTGCGGGCTCCGCGGCTCAGATCCTGCTGGCCTGGGAAGACCCCGAGCGGATGCATCGGGGGCTGCAGAACGCGGCGTTCTCCGCGGCCGCGCTGGCCGGCATCCGCCGTCGCGGCTGGGCCCAGAGCGTCGGCGAGCGGGAGCCCGGTGTGGCGTCGGTGTCGGCACCGGTCCGCTCCCCCTCGGGCAAGGTGATCGCGGCAGTCTCGGTGTCCGGTCCGTTGGAGCGGCTCAGCCGTCAGCCCGGCCGGATGCACGCGCCGGCTGTCATGGCCGCCGCCGAACGACTCACCCAGGCCCTCCGCCGCACCGGCGACTGACTCGGCCGCGACAAACGCGACGGTGGTCGCCTTCGGCATCGCCGAGACGACCACCGCCGAGTAGTCGGGTCAGAACAGGCCGGGTGACTCGATTGCGAGCAGGGTGCGCTTGCGATCGAGACCGCCGCCGTAGCCGGTGAGAGAGCCGTCGGCGCCCACAACCCGGTGACACGGCACGATGATCGGAATCGGGTTCGAGCCGTTGGCCAGGCCGACCGCCCGGGCGCCTCGCGCCCCGAGCTCCAGTCGGCGGGCGATCTCGCCGTAGGACGTCGTCGTCGCGTACGGGATCTCCCGCAGCGCCGCCCACACCCGCAGCTGGAAGCCGGTGCCCGACGGTGCCATCGGCAGGTCGAACTCCTCGCGCTCGCCGGCGAAGTACTCCTTCAACTGCTGGCGCGTGTCGGCCAGCACGGCGTCGTGGTCGTCCGGCTCGCCGTCCGGCCGCTCGAACGGGCTGAAGTAGACGCCGGTGAGTGCCTCGCCGTCGCCGCACAACAGCAACTCGCCAACGGGCGAGTCCACGACCGTCCAGGTCATTGCTGTCTTGGTTGTCATCTCTGCTCCTTGTTCGTTTTCAGGTCTGAGATCTGAGGCTTGGTGATCTGGTAATGGCGCCACAGGTGGACGACTGCGTAAGACCGCCAGGGCCGCCAGCGCGCCGCGTGCGCCTCCGCATTCGCCGTGGTGGCCGGGAGACCGAGCGACCGCATCGCGTGCCGGACGATCACGTCGCCGCTGAGGAACGCGTCCGGATCGGAAAGGGCCCGCATGCCGATGTAGCCCGCGGTCCACGGGCCGATGCCCGGCAACGCGCGCAACGCCTGCGCCGTCTCCTCGCGGTCGGCACCCGGGTCGAGTCGAACCGCGCCGGACGCCATCGCCTCGGCCAGCGCGACCACCGCGCCACCCCGAGCGGTCGGAACCCCGAAGGTCGAGGGGTCGGCGCCGGCCAGCGCGTCCGGGGTCGGGAAGGTCCATCCCGGTCCGGTCCAACCGGCCAGGTCGACGACCTGCGAGCCGTACTTCTCCGCCACCGCCTGGGCCAGCGCCCGGCCGTGGGCAACCGTGACCTGCTGCCCGAGGACCGCCCGGACGGCGATCTCGAATCCGTCGACGTGGCCCGGGACCCGGGTGCCCGGTCGAGCCTCGACCAGCGGTCCGAGCTGGTCGTCGGCGCTGAGCACTTCGGCGACGGCCTGTGGATCGGCGTCCAGGTCGGTCAGGGCCCGGCAGCGTTGCACGGCGGTGCCGAGATCGCGCATGTCAGTGAGCCAGAGGTCGGCGTCGACCCGGTCGCCATGTGGCTCCAGTCGTACGACGCCGGGTCCGCCGGGCAGGCTGAGGATCCTGGTGTAGGAGTCGGCGTCGGCCAACTCGATGCCCGGAACCGCACGTACCGCCAGGAACCCGAGCACCTGCTCGGCGTCGTAGGGCCGCCGAACGGCCAGCTTCAGCCGCATCCGGCCCTTGCCGAGCGGCTCCGGCCGCGCCGAGCGCCGATGCGTGCGCCGCAACCCACGCGGCGCCAGGCCGTAGATCTCGCGCATCGTGTCGTTGAACTGCCGCACCGACGAGAAGCCGGACGCGAACGCGACGTCGGCGAGCGGCAACCCGGTCGTCTCGGCCAGGATCCGCGCCGTGTGGGCGCGCTGTGCGCGGGCGAGTGCCAGTGGACCGGCGCCGAGCTCGGCGTGGAGTAGCCGGTTGATGTGCCGGTCGCTGTAGCCGAGCCGCTCGGCGAGACCGGCGACTCCCTCGCGCTCGACGACGCCGTCGCGGATCAGTCGCATCGCCCGTCCGACGACGTCAGCCCGGGCGTCCCACTCGGGTGAGCCCGGCGTGGCGTCGGGACGGCACCGCCGACAGGCCCGGAAGCCCTCCGCGTGAGCGGCGGCCGCCGTCGCGTAGAAGCTGACATTCTCCCGTTTCGGAGTACGCGCCGGGCACGACGGTCGGCAGTAGATCCCGGTCGTGTGGACGCCGATGAAGAACACTCCGTCGAAGCGGGCGTCGCGGCTCGACACGGCGCGATAGCAGCGCTCGTGGTCGCGATGGATCGGCATCGGCGCCGACTGCTCAATCACGGTCATGACGCCATCCTGACGCATGCCGCCGACAGTTTCTCGCGGGAATCGGACGTAGCGATCCGGGACTTTGGTCCTGTCTCTGAAACAACGGCCGGTAACGCCCGATGGAACGGATGGAGGCGCCGCGGGGCGCCTTGTCTAGCGCGGGAAGACGGGGCGTGGGGAGACGCGGATGACCAAACCAACGCGACGACAGGTTCTGCTGGCTCTGGGCGTGGCGCCGTTCGCGGCCGCCTGCTCCGGAACCGTTCGGATAGCGGCCGACGGCGGCGCGAACCTGGCCGCCGATCATGACCATCACATGATGATGTCCGGCCACCGGATGCGTCCGTTCTGGGCGAACGGCCTGGATCCGTCGTTCGGCGTCGCCCAGCAGGTGCCGGACCACGGACCGCCGGTCTACGGCGACCGGGGCGCGTTGCGCAAGATCCGTACCGCGGCCGGCACGTCCCGGCAGAGTCTCACGATCCCCCAGTTCGGCGACCCGGACCGGGGCTCGTTCTCACCGGTCGTCGACTGGCCGCTGATCGGCATCCACGCGATTCTGACCCCCGACGGCAAGGTGCTCAGCTACGGCACCGACGCCAAGGGGATCCAGACCGGCTACTACATCTACGACGTCTGGGACCCGACGATGGGCCTCGGCGCCGACTCCCACACCACGCTGCCGAACCACACCCAGGTCGATCTCTTCTGCAGCTCGCAGATCCTGATGCCCGACGGCACCATCGAGCTCTATGGCGGCGACATGGTGGACGGCCCGCAGAAGAACATGCCCAATCCCGACATCACGATGTTCGACCCGTCCGACAACACCCTGAGCCTGGTCGGCCAGATGCACCGTGAGCGGTGGTACTCGTCGGCCACCATGCTGCTGAACGGCGACGTGCTGATCCAGGGCGGCAAGGGCGGCGCCGACTTCCCCGAGGTGCGGACCGCGAACGGCACCCGGCTCCTGACCGGCGCCTCCACGGCCAAGGTCGCCAACGGCTATCCCCGCAACTTCGTCCGGACCGACGGCACCGTCTTCGGCATCTCCGCGGCCCGGATGTACACCGTCACTACCGACGGCACCGGCACGATCAAGTTCCGCGGGACCATTCCCACCTCCAACACCGGCGGCACCTCGAGCGCCGTGATGTACGCCCCGAACCAGATCCTGCAGGTCGGTGGCCAGCTGACGCGCAGCCTGCCGGCCACCACCGAAGCCCGGCGGATCGACATCACGAATCCGGCGCCGCAGGTCACGAAGGTGTCCTCCATGCACTATCGACGGCACTGGGGCACCGCGACCGTGCTGCCGAACGGGCAGGTGTTCGTCTCCGGCGGCAGCGCCCTCAACAACACCCCGAAGCTCGACCCGAACGGCAACGGCGTCGCCTACACCAGCGAGCTGTACTCGCCGGACACCGACACCTGGACGCTGGGTGCCACCGCGGTCCGGATGCGGTTGTACCACCAGACGAACCTGCTGCTCCCCGACGCCACCGTCCTGACCATGGGAGGCGGCGCGCCCGGTCCGCAGCGCAACCTCAACGCCGAGATCTACTACCCGCCGTACCTGTTCGACAACTCCGGTCAGCGGGCGACCCGGCCGGTCATCGACTCGGCGCCGAACGGACTGGCGCCCGGCGACACGTTCAACATCGGTACGCCGGCGTCGGGGTCGATCGGGCAGGTCGTGCTCGTCAAGACCGGCTCGGTCACGCACTCGTTCAACTTCGACCAGCGCTTCCTGCCCCTGACGTTCACCCGGCCCGACGCGACCACGCTCCGGGCGACCGTGCCGGTCCTCGGCCGTACGCCGCCGGGCCACTACCTGCTGTTCATCCTCGACAACAAGGGTGTGCCGTCCGAGGCGAAGATCATCCGGATCGTGCCCTGAGCCGAGCGGGGGTCGCCCCCGGGGTCTAGGGCATCGGAGTTGTGCGCAGATCGTTGACGTCGCCGGCGGCGGTGAACGATCGGTGCACAACTCCCGGTCGCCATCGCCCGAAGACGACGAAACCCTCGCCAAGAGCGAGGGTCTGTCTTGTAGCCCCGACCGGATTCGAACCGGCGCTACCGCCTTGAGAGGGCGGCGTGCTAGGCCGCTACACAACGGGGCCGAGAGCGGATCGGACTCTATCCGACGCTGCCGTCGAGGGTCCAATTCGCCGAGTGGACATCGCTGGGGTACTAGGACTCGAACCTAGACTAACTGGACCAGAACCAGCCGGGCTGCCAATTACCCCATACCCCATGGGATTCGACTCACGAACCAACACGCGACTCTACCGGAGCATTCCGGGCCCGGGCCAATCGGCCGGACGGAGGCTCAGACTCGCCTCGGGTCGGCGACCAGACCGCCGTCGATCGGGGTGACATCGCGTACGTCGACGCCGCTCGGGAGGTACTTCACCAGCGCGCAGTTGGACCGCAGCTGCTCGGCGCCGACCCGGGATCCGGTGCGCCGGTCGATGACATCGCGCCAGATCTCGTTGCGTCGGAAGTGCTCGGAGCCGAGGCGGAGGAACTCCTCGTCGCGAGCGTGCACCGAGTACGAATGCTCCGGACTCTGGTCGGCCCGCAGCTCGCCCTCGAGGTAGCGCTCCCCCACGCGTACGAAGAGCTGGAAGGTGAGCTCGGTGTCGTTGCGGAAGCACAGGTCCACGTAGTTGTAGACGATCGAACAGCCGGTTCCCCACGGCAGCACGCGGCCGTTGTCGGGGAACGGATCGAAGCTGTGCTCCGACCGGTCGGTGACGGTCAGCGGGCTGTGCAACACCATCCAGTGGACCAGGTTCGCGAGCTGGCAGATGCCGCCGCCGACGCCGGAGCGGGCCTCGCCGTTCGACAGCCGCATGCCGTCGACGTATCCCTTGCGTGGGGTGCAGTTGCCGACCAGCTTGTTGAACGAGAACGTCTCGCCCGGCCGGATCAGGACCCCGTCGAGGCGCTGGCTGGCGAGGCGGAGGTTGGTCACCTTGCCGCGCTGCAGGTCCATCTCCGACTCGCCGAGCTGGCGCATCAGCAGCGAGTTGTGCCGCTTGATCCGGACCGGCAACGGATCCGGGTCGCGTCGGGCCGCCCATGGGGTACGCGACCTGAGCCACCGCCAGCGCTGTTGCCCCCGGAGCACCAGCTTCGCCGCTGGGAACAGCGCCGGATAGCGCTCGGTGAGTCGGCGTTCGCGGACCACAAGGCCGCGAAGCCGCTGGTAGTCGACAGCCGTTTCCTCCACCACGCCTCCCCACATCCCGCCGAGGGCAGCTTGCCCCATCCGTGAGTACCACGCCGACGCGACACGAAAGGTTGCTCCCGATCGGCGACAAGGGCAAGGGCGACTCTGCACGGATTCGGCATACTCTGCACGGGTTCGACACCGTGCAGAGTGTGCTCGTACCACGAGAACGTGGTGTCGCGTCAGGCCCCCAGCGCCGAGTCCAGTCGGCCCAGCGAGCGATCCCGCCCGAGCAACTCGAGCGACTCGAACAGCGGCGGTGACACCCGACGGCCCGTGACAGCGACTCGAACCGGGCCGAAGGCCAACCGCGGCTTGAGCCCGAGCTTCTCGACCAGCGCCGCGCGCAGCGCCGACTCGATCGCGGCGGTGGCCCAACTCCCGAGCCCGGCCAGCGTGTCGCGCGCTTCGCGCACGACCCGCAGCCCGTCCTCGGTGAGCACCTTGGCGGCATCGCCCGGGTCCACGGCGAACCGCGACTCCGGAACGAACAGGAAGGCCAGCATCTCGGCACCTTCGGAGAGCACCGTCATCCGCTCCTGCACCAACGGTGTCGCGGCCAGGAGCAACTGCGACTGCTCGTCGGTCAGCTCGGAGCCGACGACGCCGGCGGCCCGCAGATAGGGCACCAGCCGCTGCGCCAGATCGTCGGTCTCGAGCATCCGGACGTGGGCGGAGTTGATCGCCTCGCACTTCTTGAGGTCGAACTGCGCCGGGTTGGGATTGACCCGCCTGACGTCGAAGGCCCCGGCCATCTCGTCCAGGCTGAAGATCTCGCGGTCGTCGCCGATCGACCAGCCCAGCAGCGCCAGGTAGTTGAGCAGCCCCTCGGGGAGGAAGCCGCGCTCCTCGTAGGTCGCGAGGCCGCCACCCGGATCGCGCTTGGACAGCTTGCGGTTGCCCGGACCCATGACGAACGGCAGATGCCCGAAGCTCGGCACCTGCCCCGTACCGACGCCGAGGTCGCCGAGCGCCTGATGCATGGGGATCTGCCGCGGCGTCGACGACAGCAGGTCCTCGCCGCGCAGAACATGGGTGATCTGCATCGTGGCGTCGTCGGTGGGGTTGGTCAGCGTATAGAGCGGGTGCCCGTTGGCCCGGACGATGACGTAGTCCGAGACGTGCTCCGGGTCGAAGCTGATCTCGCCACGCACCAGGTCGGTGAACGTCACCGCGTCATCGGGCATCCGGAACCGCAGCACGGGCTTGCGGCCCTCCGCCTCGTACGCCGCGATCTGCCCCGCCGTGAGCGCGCGGCAGTGGCCGTCGTAGCCGCTCGACCGGCCCTCGGCGCGGGCGCGCTCCCGCCGCTGCTCGAGCTCCTCGTGGCTGCAGTAGCAGTGATAGGCCCGGCCAGCGGCACGCAGTTGCTCGGCCACGTCGGCGTAGAGGTCCATCCGCAGGGACTGCCGGTAGGGGCCGAAGTCACCGCCGGCCTCGGGGCCCTCGTCCCAGTCGAGTCCGAGCCAGCGCATCGACTCGAGCAGGCCGGCGTAGGACTCCTCGCTGTCGCGCGCGGCGTCGGTGTCCTCCACCCGGAAGACGAACGTGCCCTGCGTGTGCCGGGCGTAGGCCCAGTTGAACAACGCCGAGCGGACGTTGCCCACGTGGAGATTGCCGGTCGGCGAGGGACAGAACCGGACCCTGACGGTCTCGGTGCGATCAGTCACGAGCTACCACCCTGTTGGACAACGTACCGATGCCTTCCACTGTCACCGAAACCTCGTCGCCGGGGAGCATCGGTCCCACGCCGCCCGGTGTGCCGGTGAGCAGCACGTCGCCGGGCAGCAGGGTCATGAAGCTCGATACGTACGACACGAGGCTCGGGATGTCGAAGATCAGGTCGGACGTACGCGCGTCCTGCTTGAGGTCGCCGTTGACCCGGGTCTGGATCGCCAGGTCGTCGATGTCGAGGTCGGTCTCGATCCACGGTCCCAGCGGGCAGAAGCTGTCGAACCCCTTGGCCCGCGCCCACTGCCCGTCGCGGGCCTGCAGGTCGCGGGCCGTGACGTCGTTTCCGATGGTGTAGCCGTAGATCACCTTCGGCACGTCCTCGGCGTCGACGTCGCGGCAGATCCGCCCGATCACCACGGCCAGCTCGCCCTCGAAGTGCAGATCCTCGGTCTGGTCCGGATAGACGATCGGCTCGTGCGGGCCGATCACGGCGGTGTTGGGCTTGAGGAACACCAGCGGCTCGGCCGGGACCTCGTTGCCGAACTCGCTGGCGTGATCGGCGTAGTTGCGTCCGATCCCGACCACCTTGCTGCGCGGCAGCACCGGCGCCACCAGGCGTACGTCGTCGACCGGCGTCTTCTGCCCGGTCAGGGCGATGCCGGCGTACATCGGGTCGCCCTTGACGACGGCGAGCGTCTCGACGCCGTTCTCGTCGCCGATCAGGGCGTATCGGGGCTCGTCGTCGGTGCTGAATCTGGCAATGCGCACCGGGCGAGCCTATCGAGCCAGGCTTGCGCACTCGGCTGCCCGGGCGGCCAGCAGACTCTGCTCGCGAGCGTTGTCGGTGAGCTCGGCGGCTCGTTCGAACTCGGCCCGTGCCTCCTCATACCGTTCCAGCCGGGCCAGCAGATCGCCGCGGACGCTGTAGAGCAGGTGGTAGTCGGCCATCGCCGGCTCGTCGCGGAGGGTGTCGACGATCAACAGGCCGTCGGCCGGTCCGACCGCGCGGGAGACCGCGACCGCCCGGTTGAGCTCCACCACCGGCGACGGCGAGAGCTGCGACAACGCCCAATAGAGAGCGGCGATCCGGGCCCAGTTCGTCTCCTCGGGCGTACCGGCCCGCGCGTGGCAGGCGGCGATCGCGGCCTGCAGCGTGTAGGGCCCGGCCCGGCCGCCGAGCGCCTCGGCCCGTTCGAGGGCCGCCAGTCCACGACGGATCAGCAGCCGGTCCCATCGGCGCCGGTCCTGGTCGAGCAGGAGGACGGGCGCTCCGTCGGGACCGGTCCGGGCCGCCGTACGCGAGGCCTGGATCTCCAGCAGCGCGGCCAGGCCGTGTACCTCGGGCTCCTTCGGCATCAGCCCGGCGACCAGCCGCGCCAGCCGCAGCGCGTCCTCACACAGGTCCGGGCGCATCCAGTCGTCGCCCGCGGTCGCGGAGTAGCCCTCGTTGAAGATCAGGTAGATGACCTCGAGCACCGACGAGAGCCGCTCGCCGAGCTCGGGACCCTGCGGGATCTCGAACGGGACCTGCTTGTTGGTCAGGGTGCGCTTCGCCCGGACGATGCGCTGCGCCATGGTCGACTCCGAGACCAGATAGGCCCGGGCGATCTCGGACGTCGTCAGACCGCCGAGCAGCCGCAGCGTGAGCGCCGCCCGGGCCTCCGGTGACAGGATCGGATGGCAGGCCGTGAACACGAGTCGCAGCATGTCGTCGGAGATCGCTTCGAGATCCGCGCTGCTGTCCGCGCCGGGCTCATGTTCCTGCGTCGCCAGATCCCGAGCCAGCTCGCCGTACTTGCGGTTCAACCGCTCGTTGCGGCGCAGCAGATCGATGGCGCGATGCTTCGCAGTGGTCATGAGCCAAGCGCCCGGGTTGGGCGGCACACCGTCCTCCGGCCACTGCTCCAGCGCGGCGACGAACGCGTCCTGCGCCAACTCCTCGGCCAGCCCGACATCGCGTACCAGCCGGGCCAGCCGAGCAATCAGCTTCGGCGACTCGATCCGCCACACCGCGTCGATGGTGCGCTGGGGATCCGTCTCCGTGACCGTCACGAGAATCCATCAGAGCACCTCGATCTGGCCCGGACAACTGCCGGACTGCTCAGGTCAGATTCACCTGATAGGTCTCCAGCCGGCGGATCGCGGGTCCGGCGAAGGTGAAGACGTCCGAGAACAGGAACGTCAACACCTCGCCGTCCTTTTGGCGAGCGCTGCCGCCGCCGAGAGCCACAACGACCTCGCCCTGCTCGACGAGCCGGTCGATCCACAGCGTCGGCTTGCCCTCGAACGCGTCGTTGTCGATCTCGGCGTCGAAGGCGTCCTTGCCCTTGATCGTGGTGTAGCCGTAGAGCTCCCACACGACATCATCGGTGAGGCAGGACAGGATCATCGCGTGGTCCATACGGCGGAAGCCCTCGATGTACCTCTCGACGACGGCCTTGCGATCGGACACGTCAGCCCTCCGATCGCGGCTCAGGACGTCCAGTCCTCCGGCGGTTCCTCGATCCGGCGGACCTCTGCGGTGACCGTCCAGTCGTCGCCGTGCAGGCGGACGAACCGCGTCGCCCACTCCTGCGCCTCTTCCTTCGACTTCGCCTGGACGATGGCGTAGCCGCCGACGACCTCCTTGGCCTCAGTGAACGGGCCGTCCACCACCGTGAGCTTGCCGCGGTCCCAGCGCAGCTGCGTGGACTCCGCGGTGCCACCGAGGCCGGCGGTGTCGAGCAGTACGCCGGCTTTGTTCATCTCGTCGAACAGCTGGCCCATCTCCTCCATCATCTGCTGACTCGGGCCCTCGGGCGGGCCGGCGCCTTCTTCCTCGGTCTTGACCAGCAACATGAAACGCATCGTGTGTCCTTCCGACGTAGGTAAGCGTCTGTCTACCTAGGGCTTCGAACAAGGACCGCCCGGATCGACACGTCGAGCAGAAAAGTTTCGGGCGGGTCGTCCGGGCGGTGATGACTTCGGTACGGTGACCGATCCAATCACCGGTGACAAGCCGTCCGAATCAGATGCCCTTGGCGGTTGCGCCTCGAACAAGTGTTCGATAACGTCATCGGCGTGTTTACGGGTCAGTGCCTCCGGCAGTCGGCGGTCCGGCGGCCGATCCCCTCGAAGCTAGCGGCCCTCGCGCGCGGATCCATGGCTGCGCGCGGGGCGCCGCGCCAACGTCCCGGCAGTCGCATCGCGCGATGGCGTCGGGTGCCTCACAGCTGCTGGCCGCAGGAGCCGCAGAACCGCTGTCCTTCCGCCACGGACGCGCCGCAGGACGGGCACACTCGCGCCGTCGGGGGTGCAGCAGGCGGTGGGGCCGCTGGCGGTGGCGTGCCTTCCGGCCCGCCCAGCGGTGGTGCTGCTCCGGCCGGTGACCCACCCGGCGCCGGGGCCGGTGGAGGTGGCGCCGGTGGAGCCGCAGGAGGCGGAGCCGGTGGTGCGGCGGGCGGCGCCGGCGGCGCACCCACGGGAGGCGGAGGTGCAGGCGGAGTTCCCGGCGCCGGCTGACCCGGTCCGGCCGGATAGCCCGGCGGTGCCGGCGGATAGCCCGCGGCCGGCGCACCGGCCATCGCCGGTCCGGATCGGCCACGTCGCAGCAGCAGGACGATGACCAGCGCGGCCACCCCCAGGAGGGCGACGATGACAATCACCGCCACCAGAATCGTGGTGCCACTGCCGCTGTCGTCGCTCGACGCGTCCGGCAGGTCGTTGGCGCGCTTCAGGTAGTCCTGGGCCAGCGCGTTGGAGGGCTGGTCCGCGACGACCGACGACAGCGCGTCGACGGCGGTCTCCTTGTCCTCGTCGAAGTAGGCGTCGAGGCCCTTGCGGTAGAGCTCACTGGTGTCGCTGACCTCGTTCTCCACTCCGGCGCTCCCCATCAGCTCCTGGATCATCTCGGCCGGCCGGACGAAGTTGAACTGTTGCTCCTCGCCCGAGATGCCGAAGCTGTTGAAGCCGATGACCTCGCCGTCGAGGTTGACCGTCGGACCGCCACTCATGCCGCCCGAGACCGCGGCCGAGATCTCGTACACGGTGAGCAGACCGTTCTGGACCGTCTTGACCGAGCTGATCGAGCCTTCCTTGTAGCTCGGCGACAGGTCCGGGTCGGTGACCAGGTCGACCGAGGCCGGATAGCCGATCGACACCACCTCGGTGCCGACATCGACCTCGGCATCGGTCGAGAGCTTGAGCGCGTTGAGGTCGGTCTCCTCGACCTTCAGCAAGGCGGCATCGCCCTTGTCGAACGCCTGGAAGTCGATCACCCGGGCGGTCTTCTGCTGGCTGGCCTGCAGCCCTGACGCCGTCGCGCCCCAGGCGACCGTGATCGCTCGGTCCGGGCCGCGGTTCTTCGTGTCCTCGCCCTCGATCCGATAGTCACCGAAGCCGACGACGTCGTCGGCAGTCAGCGTCTTGTCGGCGTAGTAGCCGGTGTTGACGGCCCACTGCGCCCCGGCGGCGACGAACATGTCGGTGATGTCGCCCTTCGGGTCGACGCAGTGGCCGGCGGTCGCGATGTAGCCGTCCGGGTTGACGACGAAGCCGGTGCACTGGGTGTCGATGACGAAGGCATGGCCGTTCTTGAGATAGCGCTTGTTGAACGTGTCGTAGACGTAGCCGGTCCACTCGACGCCCTCGTACACGATGCTCGGCTGTACGTAGGCGTTGACCCGTTCGAGACCGGTCTCGTCGGCGGCCGACGCGCTCGGCGTCCCGTCATCGCCTGGGTCGGCGACGGCGCTCCTCATGCCGACCATGCCGACGGCGAACGTGATTACTGCAGCGGCCCCCAACCGGAGAATGCGATGCCTCATCTTCCCGTCCCCGTTCGTAGCCTTTGAACACTGTCTGTGACAACACCGAGGTCAGGCAAGCGGGCAAAGGTCCCGAGATACGGGCCGGTTGGCGATGTAACACAGCGCGACCGGTCCAGCACCGCCGCCGATATCACCGGGTTACGGTGGCGGTGTGCCGCGATACGAGGTGCTCGCCGAGCCGATCTGGCGGGCCCGCGCGGCTGCCCACGAGGCCCGGGTCGAGCCGTGGATCCGGCCGCATCTCGAACGCCGGCGGCGCGGGCATACACACCCGGTCGAGGACTTCTGCTTCACCTACTACTCCTACTCCCCCGCCCGGCTGCGCCGTTGGCATCCCGGCGCCGGTGTGACGCTCACCGGGGCCGAGGCGACCGGCTACCTGGACTACACCGGCTACCGGGCCGATGCCGATGGCGTCACCGCCGATCTCGAACGGCTTCGCCGCCGGCTGCCGACGCTGCGGTTCGTCCGGACCCTCCTGACGGCCACAGCGCACCGACCGGCACAGCTCGGCTGCTTCGGCCTGCACGAGTGGGCGATGGTCTATCGGCAGCCGGCCGACGAGGTCCGCCACGACTACCCGCTGCGACTCGGCCGGGACGGCACCGATGCGGTCGTGGAGGCGCATCCGATCCGATGCACCCACTACGACGCGTTCCGGTTCTTCACGAGCCCGGCTCGGCCGCGCAACGCCGAGCAGCTGACCCGGGCCGACCAGATCGCGGCCGAGCAGCCGGGCTGCCTGCACGCGAACATGGACCTCTATCGCTGGGCGTACAAGCTGGCGCCGTTCACCACATCGGAGTTGGTCGCCGACTGCTTCGCACTGGCCCACGAGATCCGGGCCGTCGACATGCGGGCTTCGCCCTACGACCTGACCGATCTGGGGTACGAGCCGATCCGCGTCGAGTCGGCTGCCGGCCGGGCCGAGTACGTACGCCACCAGCGTGACTTCGCCGAGCGGGCGGCGATGCTACGACAGCGGCTACGCGCCGAGTGCGACCGGCTGCTGGCGCTGGTCGAAGGTGAGAGCGAGCGCTAGTCGACGACGGTGAGGCCGAGCTTCCGGAGGCTCTCCGGCCCCGGTCGGCCGTCCGCGTCCTTGCCGGTGTAGCCGAGACGCTCCTGCCAGCCTCGGTACGCCTTGGTCATCTCGTCGCCCCAGTAGTCCTTGTAGTCGGCCAGGTTGAGGTCGTATCGGTTGCCGAGCTTGTCGTGCAGCCGGCGCTTGACGACCTCGACGTCCTTGTTCTGCTTCTTCGGGCCGATCGCGCTGAGCTTGACCCGTTCCCAGCCCTTGGCCGGCTTCTTCGGCTTCGGGTCGTACACCCGGACGCCGTTGATGTCCTCGGTCCAGCCGCGGAAGTTCAGCCCCCATCGCGCCGTCAGGTCGTCGATGCGGACCTTGGCACTGCGGCCGGGCCCGGCGGCGTCGGTGCTGATGCAGTAGCCGTTGCCGACCGACAGCGCGACGTGTCCGTGGCCGGCCGAACCGCCGGTCCACCAGACCGGGACGTTGCGCGGACAGTTGTGACCCGAGTTGGTCCGGTGCTTGCGGTCGGCCTTGTCCCAGGCCTCGGTCGCGTCCATGTATCGCGAGCCGACACCGAAGCAGCTGCGGACCCATTGCAGGCAGTAGCCCTCCGGCCAGGACATGTTGTTGCGCGCCCAGGAGATCGGGTCGCTCATCGGCTCGCCTCCGGGTCCTGGCTGCCCTTGGCCTCGATGTAGGTCCCCGCCACCTGCTGGGCGCCGATGTCGCGCGACTCGTCCGACTCCTCGAACGCGTCGGCGTCGGGCTCCTCGATGTCGTCACTCATGTCGACAGGCTCGGCTGCGGCCGGGATCGGCGAAAGTGCCGAAGGTCCCCTGTGACCTCGGCGAGTGGCTCCGAGTGGGCTAGCGGCTCAGCTCCGCAATCGCCAGGACGGTACGCCAGTTGCGAGCCGTACCGTCGACGCCGAGTCGCCGGCTGAAGTACGGCAGCGTGAGCTTGCTGCCGTGCACACCATCCACATAGTCGACGTAGAGCTGGCGCCCGATGACGCGGCAGACGTCGCGGGACAGGTCGTCGGAGTGGATCGCTTCGACCCCGTCGGCATCGGGATCGCCGTCGAGGAACGTGACGTGGAGCAGCTTGGGCCGCTCGGCAGCTGCCTCCGGGAACGGATTCGCGTCGATCACCTCGGCCAGCTCGTCCGGCGTTCGCATGACCACCGGCACGGCGAATCCGAACTCGCGCTCGATCAGGCCACCGATCTGCTTGCCAACGGCGTTGGCCGAGCGCCGGGACGACCCGACGACGATGTTGCCGCTCTGGACGTAGCTGCGAACGTCGGCGAAGCCGTCAGCCTCGAGCGCCTTGCGCAGTTGGGGCATCGAGACCATGTTGCGGCCACCGACGTTGATGGCCCGGAGCAGCGCGATCCAGGTCGGCATGTCAGGCCGGCACCGCCTCTCCGATCACACGCCAGACTTTATCGGCGTCGCCCGATGTGCGCGTAGTCCATACGTCACGGCATCGAGCAGCGCGAGCCACGACGCCTCGACGATGTTGTGACCCACTCCCACCGTCACCCAGCGGTCGTGGCCGTCGGACGTCTCGATCAGGACCCGGATGACTGCGTCGGTGCCGTGGCCCTGGTCGAGGATCCGTACCCGGTAGTCGGTCAGCTCGAACTCGGCGACGGCCGGATAGGCCCGTCCGATCGCCTGCCGCAGCGCGTGGTCGAGCGCGTTGACCGGCCCGTTGCCCTCGCCGGTGACGACGATCCGCGACCCGTTGGCCCGCAGCTTGATGGTCGCCTCGGACAGCGCCTCACCGCTCGGCGACGACTCGGTGATCACTCGCCACGACTCGACGGTGAAGTACGTCGGACGCCGACCCTCTACGGCCTCGACCAGGAGCAGCTCGAACGACGCGTCGGCGGCCTCGAACGTGTAACCGGTCTGCTCCAGCTCCTTGACCCGATCGGTCACCTGGGCCAACAGCTCGGGACTGCCGGCGAGATCGAAGCCGAGCTCCTTGCCCTTCAGCTCGATGCTGGCCCGGCCGGCCATCTCGCTGACCAGCAGGCGCATGTCGTTGCCGACCCGCTCCGGCTCGGTGTGCTGGTAGAGGTCGGGGTCGACCCGGATCGCACTGGCGTGCAGGCCGGCCTTGTGGGTGAAGGCAGAGACACCGACGTACGGCTGCCGCGACGACGGCGGCACGTTGGTCACCTCGGCGACGGCGTGCGCGATCCGGGTCGCGTCCCGCAGTCGTCCGGTCGGCAGCAGCGTCTGGTCGCGCTTCAGCTCGAGGTTGGCGACCACCGCGACCAGATCGGCGTTGCCGGTTCGCTCGCCGTAGCCGTTGAGGGTGCCCTGGACGTGGCTGGCGCCGACCTCGACCGCGGCGAGCGTGTTCGCGACCGCGCAGCCGGTGTCGTTGTGGCAGTGGATGCCGATCCGGGCGCCGGTCGTCTCGACCACGTCTCCCACCACGTCGGCGACCCAGGGCGGGAGCATGCCGCCGTTGGTGTCGCACAGCGCGATCACCTCGGCGCCGGCCTCCGTGGCGGCGCGTACGACCTCGAGTGCATAGGGACGGTTGTCGCGGTAGCCGTCGAAGAAGTGCTCGGCGTCCAGGAAGACCCGCTGTCCCTCGGCCCGCAGATGGGCAACGGTGTCGCGGACCATGGCGAGGTTCTCGTCGAGCGTGGTCCGCAGCGCCTGCTCGACATGGCGATCGTGGCTCTTGGCCACCAGCGTCACGACCGGCGCCTCCGACGCGCGCAGGGCCGCGACCTGGGGATCGTCGGCGGCGGCCCGACCGGGCCGGCGGGTGGAGCCGAAGGCCGCCAGCGTCGCGTGCTTCAGCCGCAGCTCGTCGCGGGCCCGGGCGAAGAACTCGGTGTCCTTCGGGTTGGCACCGGGCCAGCCGCCCTCGATGTAGCCGACACCCAGGTCGTCGAGGTGACCCGCGATCGTGAGTTTGTCGGCGACCGACAGGTTCAGTCCCTCCTGCTGCGCCCCGTCGCGCAACGTCGTGTCGTACACATGCAACGCCTGGCTGGTCACGTTCCTGGTCCCTCGTGGGTTGGTCGGGCAAAAGAAAAACCCCTCGTGAGTACGAGAGGTTCGCGCGCTGGACGGTAGCTGACTACGGTCCGGCGCGCTCGGCAATGATGATGGGGCGAATCCTGGTCACGAAGGCAGTGTTCCACGGCGACGTCCACGTGCCGGAGCCGCCATCTCAGCATGCGGACGGAACCGCGTACCGGCCGCGAGCCCAGCCGGCCGGATCCGATGACATAGGGTCGAGCGGTGAAGAGCGTGATCGCCAGCCACCTGGTCCTGACGAACGCGTCGACCGACGCCGATCCGGACGTCGTGATCTCGCGGACCGCCGACCGACTGCATCCGGTCAGCCACAAGGCGCTGGCCGAACATGTCGGCGACATCCGCCTGATCGAGCCCGACGACATCGCCGAGCTGCCCATCCCGCCACTCCCGCTGTTGCGCGCGACCAGTCCCGTGTCGGACCGGGCCGCGGAGATCCTCGAGACGCCGACCCGAGCCTGGTCGGTGATCCTGCGGACCCCGATCGAGGAGGCGGTCAGCGCCAACTACGCCGCTCGGGCGGCCACCGCATTGCTCGCCGACCACGTGGACGGCATCGGGATCGACCTGGCCATCCCGCGCGTGTGGTCGCGGCTGCGTACCGACGCCGACCCGACCCGGACCGCCGACTGGTTCGTGTTCGAGCGGGAGTCCGACGACAAGCACGTCGCGACCACGACCCGAGGGCAGTCGAGATTCGGGCTGCCGGAGCTCGCCGTCGTCTCGGTCGAGCCGGCCGACGTGCCCGCGTGGGACGCCGTGCTCACCGGCGTCGCACATCGGCTCCTGTCGGAGGACCCGACTGCACTCCCGGACCGCGTCGAGCTCGGCCTGAGCGACATCGCGGCCGGCTACGACGAGCCGGTCGATCCCGACGACCCGACCCTGCGGCGCCGGACCACGATCGAGCTCGCGTACGGCGGCGACATCGCCGAGCTGACCGGCACCCCCGTCCAGGACCTGTTCACCGGCTAGCCCGGACCGTTTTTGCGCACTTGTTGTTGGTGCGAGGCGGCCGACACCCACAACAACTGCGCAAAAACGCCACATGGCGACCGGCGTCAGGTCACTTGAGGCGCCAGCCGAAGCCGAACCAGGGCTCGTGCGCCATCGGCCACCAGTGCGGATCCGCTGCGAGTGCGGCCGCGAGCATGCCGCAGGCACCGGCGGCCAGGAAGACCAGCGCGACCACGCCCACCGGCGTCGGCCGGAACAGCCAGTGGGTCAGCTGCCGCGCCGAATCTCGCGCGGCATGGAAGCCGGGCCACCACCAGATGATCAGGGCGAACGCGCCGCCGCCGACCACCATCGTCTGCCGCACCTGGGCACCGAGCACCACCAACACGGCGATCAACGCGATCATCGCCACCAGGGCGACTGCGGCACCGAGCACAGCTCCCGGGATCGCCGCGATGCCCAGCCACGGCCATCCCCACGCGCTCCGGCTGCGCGCATGCGCACCGCCGATCACCATCATCCCCGCCACGATCGCGGCGACGACGTACGGCGCGACGGCTGCGGCACCGGCCAGGAGCAGACCGGCGAGCACCGCGGCGACGATCCGCATGATCTTGGTGAGCTGGACCATCGACGGGCTCGGCGGTATCGGTGGCGGCGGCTGCTGCTGCGGCTGCGGAGCCGGAGCGGGCGGTCGTTGCGGGGCCGCGGCCGACGGCGTCACGGGCGTGGCCATCTGCACCGTGACCGGGCGGGTGGACTGCGGAGCGGCCGGCGCGACCGCGTCGGGCGGCGTCACCGCGAGCCACTTGAGCAACTGGTCGGCCGTCGGTCGCTGTCGCGGGTCGTAGCTCAGACACGGCCCGATGATCCGGCGCATCGGCTCCGGGACCCCGCGCAACTGCCATTCTCCGCGTCGGATCCGATCCATGACCGCGACCGCCGGGCCGCCGCCGTAGGGACTCCGACCGGTCGCCGCGTAGCAGACCGTGGCCGCCCAGGCATGCACGTCGACGGCCGGAGTCGGCTCGGCGCCGTAGACCAACTCGGGTGCCAGATAGCTCGGGGTGCCGAGCAGCCAGCCGGTGTGGGTCAGACGGGCGTCGTCGGCCGCCATCGCGAGCCCGAAGTCGATCAGGACCGGCTGGTCGCGCTCCATGAGTACGTTGGTGGGCTTGATGTCACGGTGCAGCAGTCCGGCCGCGTGGACACTGGCCAGTGCCTCCGCCATGCCGGTCGCGATGCTGTGGATCCGGGCCGGCGGCAGTGGGCCGTACTCCGCGACGTACTCCGTGAGCGGAATGCCGATCACGAAACGCGTGACGACGTACGGCATCGATCCCCACGGATCGGCGTCGAGGCACTCGGCCACGCGCGGACTGCGGACCCGCCGCATCGTGGCGACCTCGCGTTCGAGCCGGGCGCGGGCCTCGCGGTCGCCGATCACCTGGGGGCGCAGGACCTTGATCGCGACCCGGTCGCCGTTGGGCGCGGCCGCCAGGTGGACGACCCCCATACCGCCCTCCCCGATCTCGCGAAGGAGGCGATAGCGCCCGAGAGTCTGCTCGGGAGGTGCCTCAGACGACACGGTGCATCCAGCCGTACGGGTCATCAGCCCGGCCGTACTGGATGTCGAGTAGCCGCTGACGAATCGACGCGGTCACCTCACCGGTCTCGTCGCCGCAATTGAGCTCCCCGCCGTCCCAGCGCAGCATGCCCACCGGGGTGAGGACCGCCGCCGTACCGCAGGCGAACACCTCCACGATGCGACCGCTGGCCACCCCGTCCCGCCATTCGTCGATCGACACCGGGCGCTCGTCGACCTTGTGACCGAGGTCGGACGCGAGGGTGAGCACCGAGTCGCGGGTGATGCCCTCGAGGATCGATCCGGTCAGCTGCGGTGTGACGATGCTGCCGTCGTCTTGGACGAAGAACACGTTCATGCCGCCGAGCTCCTCGACCCACTGGTGCTCGACGGAGTCCAGGAACACGACCTGCTCGCACCCGTGCTCGACGGCCTGCTGCTGCGGCAACAGACTGGCCGCGTAGTTGCCGCCGCACTTGGCCGCACCGGTGCCTCCCGCGCCGGCGCGCGAGTAGTCGGTGGACAGCCAGATCGACACCGGCCGTACCCCGCTCTTGAAGTAGGCACCCGCGGGCGAGCTGATCAGGCAGAACGTCACGTGCTGACTCGGCCGCACACCGAGGAACACTTCGGACGCGTACATGAACGGCCGCAGATAGAGACTCGTCTCACCGCCGTGCGGCACCCATGCTCGGTCCGTGCTGACCAGCAGATCGAGGGCCGCCACGAACGTCTCGGCCGGCATCTGCGGCAGCGCCAGGCGAGCCGACGACCGCTGGAACCGGCGCGCGTTGTCCTCGGGCCGGAACGTCCACACCGACCCGTCGTCGTGCGCGTAGGCCTTCAGACCCTCGAAGATCTCCTGCGCGTAATGGAGTACGGCGGTCGCCGGGTCGATCGTCAGCGGCCCGTACGCGTGGAGCCGGAGGTCGTGCCATTCCCGCTCGGGCGTCCAGATCCCGGTGATCATGTGATCGGTGAAGTGAACCCCGAAGCCCGGCGCAGCCAGGATCTCCTCACGTCGGGCGTCTGGCGTGGGAGACGTCGTCGGCTCCACGCGAAACAGCGGTGCGGTTGTCATGCCATGCACGGTAGCCGTTCATGAGGCCGTGCCCATAGGGAGCGCCGGAAAGCCTGCAGCGGCAGGCTGGCCGTCGCGGACCCGGTCGGGACCGGCTCAGACGGCCGCCGCTACCCCCTCTGCAACGCGTCGCGCGATGGCCTCGCCCACCTCCGCGGTGCCACGGGGGCGGTCGCCACGCTCGGCCAGGTCGGCGGTGGCCGCCTGCTCGATGTCCGCGGCGGCGGCCGGCTGTCCGAGGTGATCGAGCAGCAGACTCGCCGACAGGATCGCCGCCGTCGGGTCCGCGATGCCCTCCCCCGCGATGTCCGGCGCCGATCCGTGCACGGGCTCGAACATGCTCGGCGCGGTGCGGTCCGGGTTGATGTTGCCGCTCGCTGCCAGGCCGATACCGCCGGTGACGGCGGCCGCCAGGTCGGTGAGGATGTCGCCGAACAGGTTGTCGGTGACGATCACGTCGAATCGCGCCGGATCGGTGGTCATGAAGATGGTGGCCGCGTCCACGTGGAGGTAGTCGACCTCGACGTTGGGGAAGTCGGCGCCGACCGCGGCGACCGTCCGGGCCCACAAGTTGCCGGCGTAGGTCAGCACGTTGGTCTTGTGGACGTAGGTGAGCCGGCGTCGGGTTCGCGCCTGGGCCCTCCGGAAGGCGTCGCGTACGACGCGCTCGACTCCGTACGCGGTGTTGACACTGACCTCGGTCGCGATCTCGGCAGGGGTGCCGCGGCGCAGCACGCCGCCGTTGCCGGCGTACGGGCCCTCGGTCCCCTCTCGGACCACGACGAAGTCGATCGCGCCCGGGTCGCGCAGCGGCGAGGTGACGCCGGGGAACAGCTTGGCCGGGCGCAGGTTGACGTAGTGGTCCAGAGCGAAGCGCAGCCGTAGCAACAGGCCGCGCTCCAGCAGTCCGGGCGGCAACGCGGGATCACCGGGCTTGCCGCCGACCGCACCGAGCAGGATGGCATCGTGCTCGCGGATCTCGTCGAGCACCTGGTCCGGCAGCACCTCGCCGGTCGCGAGGTAGTGGCCGGCGCCGAGGTCGTAGTCGGTGCGCGTGATCTGGAACCCGTGTCGGTCGGCGGCGGCGTCCAGGACGCGTACGGCCTGGGCCGTGACCTCCGGCCCGATGCCGTCGCCGCCGATGACCGCGAGTTTCATGCTCTGTCCCATAGCGGAAAGCCTAGGTCTGCCCTCGGCTCAGTTGTCCTCGGGCGGCTCGCCGCCGTTGTCCCGCAGATCCATGGCCGTCTGGACTGCCTCGGCCGCTTCGCGACGGCTGCGTGCCGGGCCCCAGTCGTCGGGATACATGTCGTACAGCATTGCTTCACTCTCTTCTCTGGCGATATTTCTGTGGCAGATGTCAGTTGCGGTAGCTGCGTTCCGGCTGGAGCTCCGGAGCAGCACGCCCCGCGGTGACGGATCACGCCAGAGGGTGGGTGCGGACGAGGCGGTCGCTGTTTGCGGTGCATCCTCGCGACGGAACTCCGGGGCCCAAACGCCGAACTCCGCGGCGAGGGTGGCCCTAGTGGGTCTCGCCGCGGCGTACGAGGATAAGTACGAACGTCCGCATGACCCGGCCAGCCTAGGCGCCACCTGACGGAGTGACCAAGCCTTAACACGGAAGTCTCGGAATCTGGGACGTGGTCGCTGGTCGGACGCCTATGGGAGACTCGGCGCGTGAGTGCGCCACCCGAGGTTCCTGCCGTAGTCCGGCGGGCCCTGTCGCTGTCTGGCGCCCAGGGCTATCTGCGGTCGTCGCGCACCGAGACCGGCCGTCTGCTGGCGACGCTGGCCGCCTCGCGACCGGGCACACTGGCCGAGCTCGGCACCGGCTGCGGCGTCGGCACCGCCTGGCTGGCGTCCGGCAAACACGACGACGCGCAGGTCGTCACGGTCGAGATCGAGCCGGCGCTGGTCGAGAAGGTCCGCGACCTGTTCACCGAGGAGCCCGACGTCGAGGTGATCGCGGGCGACTGGACGACGCTGGCGACGTACGCACCGTTCTCGCTGCTGTTCGTCGACGTCCGCGACGCCAAGGAGAGTGTCGACGCGGTGGCGGACCTGATCGAGCCCGGCGGCATGGTGGTGCTCGACGACTTCACGCCGTGCACGGGCTGGCCGCCGATCTTCGAGGGCCGGGTCGACGTACTCCGCGAACAGTGGCTGACCGACGAGCGGTTCACCGCCGTCGACGTCATGGTCGCGCCGGACGCGGCGGTCATCGTCGCGACCCGACGCTGATGCGCTCCCTCGCGCCCCACGGACACCACGTTCTCGTGGTACCCCCGCACTCTGCACGGCGTTGATCCCATGCGGAGTGGGCACCGGCCATGCAGAGCCGAGTCCGCCACCAGTGAGTCAGCGCCGATCGCGGGCGCCAGGCATCGGGCAGAGTACGACCATGGACTACGTCGCCCACTTCCGTCGCGAGGTCGCCGCCTTCGAGACAGCCGCCTGGATCGCGGCCGCGGGCGACGAGGCACCGATCGTCCCGTCGTGTCCGGAGTGGTCGATGACCGATCTGGTGGCCCACCTCGGCGGTGTCCATCGGGGCATCGTCCACATCGTGCGCGGACAGCTACGAGACGAGCCGGACTGGACCGATCCCCGGATGCTCGACCTGCCGACGGGCGAGGACTGGCCGATGTCGCTCGAGGACACCCCGACCCGAGGGCCGGTGCCCGCCGGTCTGGTCGACTGGTTCGCGGAGGGAGCGGCCGCCCTCGCGGAGCTCTTCGCCGAGCGCGATCCGGCCGACCCGGTGTGGACCTGGTCGCCGGACCAGTCGGTCGGCTTCTGGCGGCGAATGCAGACCATCGAGGCCGCCGTCCACCGGTGGGACGCCGAGAACGCGGTCGGGTCCGCCAGCACCTTCGAGACCGACCTGGCAGCCGACGCGGTCCGGCAGACTTTCGAGGTCATGGCGCCCTACCGGCGGGCCATGCTCGGGGCGCCACCCGGCCGTGGTGAGCGCTACGGCTTCCGCCTGGCCGACGGCACCGGCGCCTGGACGGTGCACTTCGAGGGCGACGCGGTACGGCTCGACGACACCGCCAGCGCGCCGACCGTTGTCGAGTTCGTCGGCACGGCCACGGACCTGATGCTGTTCGTCTGGGGCCGGCTCCCGGCCGACCGGCTCACCGACGTACGCGGCGATCCGCGCGCCGTCGACCGCTACTTCGCCCTCGTCCCGCGGCTCTGACGGCGCGGCCGCCGCTCAGTCCGCCAGGTCGACCAGCCGGATCGACGAGGCATCCATGGCGACCCTGACCTGGTCCGCGACATCGGCGGGAATCGGCGAGTCCACGGCCATGGCGACCAGCGCCTGACCGCCCTTGCGATCGCGGCTGACCTGCATGCCGGCGATGTTGATCTTCGCCTCGCCGAGAATCCGGCCGACGACGCCGACCATGCCCGGCCGGTCGTCGTAGGTGATGAACGCCAGATGGTCGGTCGGCTCCACGTCGACGTCGAAGCCGTCGATCTCGACAAGCCGCTCGCGCTGCGCGATCCCGATCAGGGTGCCCGACACCGACACCTGCTCGCCGTCGGCGCGGGTGCCGCGCAACGTGACGAGATTGCGGTGGTCCTCGCTCTCGGCGTCGGTCACCAGGCGTACCTCGAGGCCGCGTTCGGCCGCCAGCAGCGGCGCGTTGACGTAGGACACCTGCTCCTCGATGACCTCGTCGAAGATGCCCTTGAGCGCCGCCAGCTCCAGCACCTTGACATCGTGCTGGGTGATCTCGCCGCGCACCTCGACGTCAAGCTGCTGCGCGATGCCGCCGGCCAGCGCCGTGAAGATCCGGCCGAGCTTCTCGGTGAGCGGGATGCCGGGGCGTACGTCCTCGGCGATCAGACCGCCCTGGACGTTGACCGCGTCCGGCACCAGCTCGCCCGACAGCGCCAGGCGCACCGAGCGGGCGACCGAGACACCGGCCTTCTCCTGCGCCTCGGCCGTGCTGGCGCCGAGGTGCGGCGTCGCGACGACGTTGGGCAGCGCGAACAGCGGCGAGTCGGTGTTGGGCTCCGACGCGTAGACGTCGAGACCTGCGGCTGCGACCCGGCCCTCGACCAGCGCCTCGTGCAGCGCCTCCTCGTCGACGATCCCGCCTCGCGCGGCGTTGACGACCACGACGTGCGGCTTGACCTTGTGCAG
>DATFRX010000037.1:0-9625 GCA_035262905.1 Nocardioidaceae bacterium | reverse complement strand
CGGCTCGGCCTCTCCACCACGCAGGTCGAGGACGTACAACCCGGCCGTGCCTCGCTCCTTGCGGTCGGAGCAGAACGCCAGCCGTCGACCGTCCGACGCCCAGCGTGGCGAAGTGTCATTGGCGTCGCGCGTCCACCGCCTGGCCGGCTCGTCGTCGTCGAGTGCGACGACCCACAATCCGCTCTCGCCGTGCTCGCCCTCTGCGCCGAGGACGCCGGCGGACCAAGCGATATGTCGGCCGTCGGGAGCGACCCGGACGTCGTTCGGAGACCACAACCCGGTGATGTCAGCGGGACGGAGCGGAGCCATACAGTCACCCTGTCTCTTAGATTGTCGGGTCCAACGCCTAGACGAGTTCGCCCTCGGAGCGCAGCACGCAGAACTCGTTGCCTTCGGGATCGGCCAGCACGACCCATCCGCTGCCGGGGCCGTAGATGCCCCGATGATCCGCGACCTCGGTGGCGCCGTACTCCAGCAGCCACGCGACCTCCTCGTCGCGGCGTCGCTCGCGTGGTCGCAGGTCGAGGTGCAGCCGATTCTTGGCCGCTTTGGCTTCCGGTACCTCGATGAAGAGCACCCGATGCCCACTGTCGGGATCTTGAATCATGCACTCTTCGTGGCCGGGCTCGTTGGGATCGTCTTCGAGGTCGACGTAGCCGAGGACCGGCTTCCACCACTCCGACAGCTCGTAGGCGTTGCCGCAGTCGATCGACGTGTGGGAGACGAAACAACTCACCGCTGTACCTTCACCCAAACGCCTGCCGGGCGCAACGGGGTTGAGACCCGGGCCCGCCGGTAGAGTCGGCGCATGGCTGTTCAGGTACGGCCAGCGACCGCGGACCGATGGGGCGACCTGGTCAGGGTATTCGGTCGGCGGGGTGAGGATCCTTCGTGGTGTTGGTGTCAGCGCTTCCTCAACGCGACCCCGGACGCTGACAACCGGGACACGCTACGTCAGGAGATCACCCAGGCCGCCGTACCGCCGGGACTGGTGGCCTATCTCGACGATCAGCCCGTCGGATGGACCAGGGTCGGCCCCCGTGCTGACTTCCCGGGAGTGACCGGCAACCAGGCCTTGGCCCCGGTGCTCACCGACGATCCCGGAGCCTGGTGGGTGACGTGCTTCGCCGTCGACACCCGCCGCCGGCGAGCCGGCATCGGGTCGGCGCTGCTCAATGCGGCGGTCGACTTCGCCCGGGAGAACAAGGCGACCGCTGTCGAAGGTCGCCCGGTCGATGTGCCCGCCCTCAGCGCAGCCCGCGTCAGTGGCTCTGCCATCTTCACCGGGACGATGGCCATGTTCACCGCCGCGGGATTCACCGAGGTTGCCCGCACCCACCCGACCCGGCCGGTGATGAGACTGGTGCTGTGATCGTCGGCTACGGCGCGGCGATGGCGGCGGGTGCCGGCAGTTCGTCGCCGATCCAGCCGTAGAAGGGTGACGTCTGTTCCGCTGGGGTGCCGCCCGGGACGGTTGGCAGCCCGGCCGCCTGCCAGGCGTGGAATCCGCCATCGAGGTCGGTCGCGTCCAGGCCGAGCGAGCACAGCGCCTCAGCCGCGAGTGAGGAGGTGTAGCCCTCCGAGCAGAAGATCACCCAACGCTGACCCGGCGATACGACCGGCAGCCGAGCGCTCGACGTCGGATGCAGCCGCCACTCCAGATGGTTGCGCTCGATGATCAACGCGCCGGGGATCTCGCCCTCACGGATCCGCTGCTCGCGCGGGCGGATGTCGATCATCCACGCACCGTCGGTGACGGCTCGGCAGGCTCCGATCGGGTCGACCCGAGTGAGCCGGGACCGCGCCGCGGCCAGCATGTCGTCGACCGACGCGTAGGCTGCCCCGCTCATCGGGCCAGCGCGCCCGGCACGGCCGCCTCCGGGTCGTCGGTCTCCAGGACATCGGCGACAGCGAGCCGACCGTCGCGGAGGTCGTAGAACCTCATGAGCATGAGCGGAGGCGAGTACGCGTGGACGCTGACTGCCGGCGTCTCGGAGACGTTGCGAATATCGTGGACGTACGACTCGCCGAAGGCCACGCAGGCATCGACGCGGTGTACCCGCTCGCGCAGCGTCCCGGCCCGCGGCCCGGACCCGACGTACATCACCTCCGACAACTCCCCCGACACGACGGTGAACGAGCCGGCCGACCCGCCGTGATCATGCAGCCGCGTGCTTTGCGTCGGAAGCCAGCCGATCAGCCAGACATCGACCTTCTCGTCGAGGTGGATCCGCCGATGCCATCGCCGCTCGGCGTCGAATCCGACCGGCGCATGATGGCCCGCCCGTACATCGTCTGCGAAGGCGCCGGTGAGCTCGGCGAGCCGGGCCGGCTCCAGACCCGCCCGCTGTCCCACGTTGATATTGACCATGCGGCTCAGTCTGCCTATTGTTTAGTAACAATACAAGATTACTAGTCTTTCATTCTGAGGATCTGACGGGTATGGAGAGATCGGTGGAGCCAGGGGATTGGCAAGACGATGCGTGGGCTGGGAGGGTAGCGGCCGTGCATGCCGACCAGCGCGTCTACAAGTCCGAGTCGCTCCAGGTGCTCCTCACCGTTCTCCTCGGTTTCGCGCACTTCGCGTTGTATCTGTTCGCCTTCCTGCTGTTCATCGCCCTGGGACCGCAGTTCGCGCTGTTCGGCATCGCCGTCGGCGCGCTCGAGATCGTGGCCAGTCGGTGGATGTCGCCGGCGCTTGGCGTCCTGCGGTTCTGGCTGCTCGCGGCGGGTGTCATCACCACCGTCTACAGCCTGGGCAGCCTGCTCTACCTCCTCAGCATGGTCGACTAGCACCGCCGAGCAGCTTGCTGCTGACCGGGCAGTCTGTCCGGAGCGGAGGCATGCCGCAGCCGCGGACGGGTACGGAGGACGTGTCCGCACCGGAGGCGAGCATGATCGACTATGGCCAGCACGAGAGCCTCGGCTATCTGGAGTTGGTACGGCTGCCGTACTGGTCGAGGAGACGGGCCCGGCGACAGCTCGCCGAGTTTCTGGCGAAGGCGAAGGTGACGGCCGACGCGCAGTTGCGTTGGGTACGCACTCCGCCGCCCAATCTCCGGTCGTTGGCCGATCAGCTCGGAGCCGAGGCCGATCGTCTGTTCGGGCTCGATGATCCGATCGCTCCGGTCTTCGAGGCGTGGTCGGAGTCGGTCCGGCTCGCCGATCAGGTCTGGCGGATGGAGCCGGTCTGACCGCTTCCCGGCTGCCGCTTTGGCCCGATGGCGTTGTATTGACGGGGTGAGCGACCTGCCGACGGAGACGTCGACTGATCCCCGCGGGCTGCGTGGTGACGCCCCGCTGCTGGATGCCTGGCTGCGCTTCTACGAGCACCGGCCGACCCCGTTCACCATCCCGGGTCACAAGCAACGCACCGACCTGGTGGGCGATGTGGTGGCCGGCGATGCTCCGCTGTACGGCGGTCTGGACACGATGAAGCTGACCGCAGGCGTACTCACCGAGGCCGAGGCCCGTGCGGCCCGGCTTTGGGGCGCCGATGTCTGCCGTTTCTCGACCGGCGGCGCCACCCATGCCAATCAGGCCGTGGCTCTCGCCCTGGCAGGCGACGGCGATCGGGTCGTGGTCAGCCGCACGCTGCATCGGTCGCTGCTGCTCGGGCTGGTGCTGGCCGGTATCACGCCGGTGTGGGTACGCCCAGAGGTCGACCCCGCGACAGGACTCCCCCTGGGCGTGGCGCCGGAGAACGTACGCCGCGCCCTGACCGAGAATCCGGACGCGGCAGCTGTGTTCGTCGGCGACCCGTCCTACGTCGGCACGGTCGGTGACGTTGCCGGGCTCGCGGACGCGGCGCACGAGCACGGGGTGCCGTTGGTGGTCGATGCGGCCTGGGCGGCCCACTTCGGTTTCCACCCGGACCTCCCGCGGCATCCGCTCCAGCTCGGCGCTGACGTGATGGTGACCAGCGCCCACAAGACACTCCCGGCGTGGAGCCAGGCGGCGCTGGTACTCGCTCGTACTGACCGGATCGATGTCGCTCGCCTGGACGCCGGCGTCGAAGCGACAGCGACCACGAGTCCGGCCGGCGCCATCCTCGCCAGCATCGATGCCGCGAGGGCGCTGCTCGAACGGGATGGCCCGATCCTTCTCGGACAGGCGATCTCGGCGACCCGCGTGGCCCGTGACCGGCTCCGTGCGGTGGGAGGGCTCAGCGTCCTCGACGGCCCGGCGGTCGACCCGCTCAAACTGACACTGGTCCTGGCCGGAACCGGTGCCGATGGCAATGCCGTCGAGCGCGATCTCCTCGCGGCGGGTCTGCCGATCGAGTCCGCCGACCGGGATGTCCTCGTCGCCGTCGTCTCCCTCGCTGACACCGAAGCCAGCCTCGGCAAGCTCGCCACTCTCATTGCGGACTCGATCGAGCGGCACCGCGAAGCCCCACGGCCCGCAGTGCGTCCGGCCGCCTACGGTGTCGACCCGGTCACTGTCGTCACGCCGCGCGAGGCCTTCTTCGCCGCGGCCGAGACGGTGTCCATCGACCAGGCCGTCGGACGAACCTGCGCCGAGCTCGTCGCGCCCTACCCGCCTGGCATACCGGTCCTTGCGCCCGGCGAGGCGATCACCGTCGACGCGATCGCAGCGCTCGACCAGGCCCGGGCATCAGGCGTCCGCATCGCGTACGCCGCGGATCCCTCCCTCGCTACGCTCCGGGTCGCAAGCGACTAGAACCCGACGCCGTCGCCCGTTGCACACTGGACAGGTGGTCGTGTCGTCCCGGACGAGCCGGCGGACCAACCTCGCGCTCCTGGTGCTGCTGGTGGGGGCGTTCGTGTCCGGCTGGGTGGGGTTCGCGGTGGATGGCTCGCCGGACTCCCGGATCGTGAGCGTGGTTCACGGCATGCTCGGCCTGGGCATTCTGATCCTGGTCCCGTGGAAGAGCGTGATCGTCCGCCGCGGACTGCGCCGGGCGCGGAGTCACATTCTTGCGATCGCCTTCGGCGTACTGGTCGGCGTGAGCCTGCTTGCCGGGATCGTCCACTCCACCCTCGGACCGCTCGAGTTGGCCGGCATCAGCGCACTCGACGTCCATGTCGGCGCTGCCATCGTGGCCGTGCCGTTCGCGCTGGTCCATGTGGTCCGTCGACCCCAGCGGCTCCGCGCCACGGACCTGTCTCGGCGAACCGCGTTGCAGGCGATGGCCGTGGCCGGTGGCGCGGCGCTGGCGTACGGCGCGGTGGAGGCCGTCACCGTGACGGCACGTCTGCCGGGCGCAGATCGTCGCGCGACCGGATCCTACGAAGTTGGATCCGGAGTACCGTCCGCGATGCCGGTCACCCAGTGGTTCACCGACAGCGTGCCCGGCATCGACGAGGCCGCGTACGAGCTGCAGGTCAGCCGACCCGACCAGGCGACGCGTCGACTGGGGTACGACGCACTGCTCGCGATCAGCGACACGACGCTGACGGCGGTGCTGGATTGCACCGGCGGCTGGTGGGCGGAGCAGAGCTGGCAGGGCATCCGGCTCGCCACCCTGCTCGGGACCGTGGACGACGGGTCGATCGTGGTGCGATCGGTGACCGGGTACACACGACGTTTCGCACCGGAGGACGCTGCCTCACTGCTGCTCGCCACCCATGTCGGCGGGTTACCACTGTCCCCCGGCCACGGCGGACCGGTCCGGCTGGTCGCCCCGGGTCAACGTGGCTTCTGGTGGGTCAAGTGGGTCGAGCAGGTGAGCGTCGAGTCCCAACCCTCGTGGTGGCAGCCACCGTTCCCTCTGCAGTGAGGACGCTCGTCATTGTGCGGCTCGGGAGGAGCGCTTCCGGACCGCGCGCCAGATCAGCAGTGCGACGATAGCGCCGAGGATCGAGAGGATCAGGCCGCTCGGCTGGAAGAAGCCCCCGTCCTCGTCCCAACCGAACAGGGCGTACCCCCCGAAGCCGCCGATGAACGACCCGACGATTCCGAGCAGGATGGTCTGCCACCAGGTCATCGGGTCCGTCCCCTTGACCAGCAATCGTGCGGCGTAGCCCGCGACGACACCGATGAAGATCAGATAGACAACGGTCCAAAAGTTGAACATGGTGCCTCCTCGGGCTCGTTCATGAGCCGATGGCATCCACGCTACCCAGCCCGACCGGTCGACGTCGCCATCGCAGCGCTTGGGTTAGCTCTCCGATTCGTCGTCGGGCTCGTCGTCCAGGTGCGGACCGTCCCAGGTTGACAGGCAGAACGGGTGGCCGGCCGGGTCGGCGTAGACGAAGCAGTGGTCGGAGTTCGGCTGGAAGTCGAGCCGGGTAGCGCCGGCAGCGATTGCGCGAGCTCCGGTTGCCTCAAGGTCGTCGACGAAGAAGTCGAGGTGCATCTGCATCGGTACGTCGGCGCCGGGCCACACCGGTGGGCGGAAGTCGTCCACCTGCTGGAATCCGATGAACCCGTTCGGCCCGGCGACGGTCGCCCAGTGCTCGCTCCCCTTCGTGACGCCGCCGGTGAGCTCCGCGTAGAACTTGGCGAGGGCTAGCGCGTCGGGCGCGTTCACCGTGGTCGCGCTGAGTCTGATCTGGTCTGACATCACTCGACCTCCATCGCCTGGTAGGCAGGGGTGAGCTCGTTCCAACGCCCGCGCCACGCCGGTGCCGGCGCCTGCGAGCTCCAGCCCTCCGGGTGAGCCGAGGCGCCCTCCGCCAGCGACCGCCCGAGGTCCTCCAGATGCGCCTGCCAGCCGGCGCCGTGGAAGTACATCTTGTCCACGGGAAGCCCACGCTCCTCGACGACCAGCCTGCTCTTCGGCCCCTCCTCGGTCAGCCAGGCCTCCAGCTGAGTCTCGTCGCCGGTGCCCGGCTCCATCGTGAGGAGCAGGTGATGCGGCGCGTCGCACGCCTCGATCCGTCCCGGACCGGTCCAGGTGCTGGTGAGGACGGCCTGGATCGTGCCACCCACTCGCAGGTCGCCGGAGACCTCGGCGATCCAGCGGACCAGCCGCTCCGGCGACGTGCACGCCTCCCACAGGTCCTTGATGTCGGTGTCGTAGACGTCCTCGACACGCACCGCGCCGCGGGTCCGGTCAAGCGTCCGCATCGTCCCGATGATGTTCACGTTCGCGCCTTCCTTCCTCGAGCGATCCCCGCCATAGCATTAATGTAACGACACGGGTACGTAACCGCAAGGGTACATAGGCGAACGATCGGCTCAGTCAGGCGACCGGGGCCGGGCCCACCGCCGAGATCCCCCGAGAGCGAAGCGGCTAGTTGGGGCGATCGACCGGCCGGTCGCTGACCGGAGTGATCTCGCACAGCGTGACGCCGGCGCCCGGCCGGAGGAACGCCTGGAGGTGCGTGATGTCGTCTGCCTCCACCACCATGTACGTCGTGTGCTGCGGGAATGCCAGCCAGAACCCGTGGATCTTCACGTCGGGGTTGTCGCCGTCGAACAGCGAGCGTGAGCCGCCGGCGCCGAGAGGGCAGTCCGCCGGTTCATGCGATTGCTTGATATGGAACAGCATGGTGCTCCTCGATCATCGTGCGTCCTAGCGGACGCTCCCGTTGTCACCAGAGCCTAACGACGGCGCCCCTCGGCAGCCCGGTCCGAACGTCCCGTACCTGTCAGTGAAGGCTGGGTCGGTAGATGAGCTCCTGGCTGCGGCCGTCGAGCGTTCGGCTCTCGAGCAGCTCCAGGTCGAAATCGGCCGCACCCTCGAAGATCGGCTCGGTCCCGGTCCGGCCGGTGATGACGGGGAACACCGTCACCTGCACCCGGTCGACCAGACCGGCGGCCATCAGCGCCCGGTTCATCGACAGGCTGCCGTGCGAGCGCAGCGGTACGTCGGACTCCGCCTTGAGCCGCGCGACGACATCGACGGCGTCGCCGCTGACGAGGGTGCCGTCCGCCCAGTCGAGCGGGCCCTCCAGCTTCGTCGATATCACCGTTGCCGGCAGGCTCGTCATCCTGGTGACCCACGGGTCGCGCACTTCGGGCACCTCGGCGCTCGCGGCCAGCATTCCCACGAATGCCCGGTACGTGTTGGCGCCGAAGACCATGCGCTGTTCGGTGTCGTACAAGGAAAGCCGGTGCTCCAGCAGCTCGGGACCCTGCTTACCCCAGTAGCCGCCCCAGTCGGCGCCCTCAGCCACGGTGCCGTAGCCGTCCAGGCTGGAAAAGACGTCGAATGTGTAGGTCGCGGTCATGTCGTCCTCCTCGTGTGCGTTCTGATCGTCTGTCATCCCTGCTACGAACACCGCCGCGTCGATCCGACACTGACATTGGTGTTTCATTTCTGGGACGACCCTGTCGGATTCAGCTGTCGCCGTTCGTTGGGTAGGTGAACGCGGACCGCTGGGTCCGCCTGAGCAGAAGGAGCAGTCGTGCCCGAATACCTCATCTACTTCAACCAGCAGTGGGTCGGCGACCACACCGCGGAGTGGTTCGGCAGCCGTGGACCGCTCGCCATGGCGGTCACCAATGAGATGAAGGAGGCCGGCGTGTATGTCTTCGCCGGCGGGCTGGAAGAGGAGGACGGACCGGTCTACAACGCCGACCCGACCAGCGGCAGCATGCTGATCTCCGACGGGCCCTACGTCGAGACCAAGGAGTTCCTGGGCGGGTTCGCCATCGTGGACGTTCCGGACGACGAGACCGCCAAGGTGTGGGCAGGCAAAGTCGCCGAAGCATGCGGATGGCCCCACGAGGTCCGCCGCTTCAAGCCGCAGGGTCGACCCGACTGAGTCGCCCGTCGAGTCTCGGACAAACTCGAGTGCAGGAGGTCGGGCGGGTCAAGTACGGTCCAGGTCATGACCTCGGATGAGTTCGTGCCAGTCGGCTTCGATCCGCCGACCTCACTCGCCACCGGGCAGTTCCGCCTCGAGCCGCTGGGTCCGGAGCACAATCTGGCCGACCATGCCGCCTGGACGTCGAGTATCGAGCACATCCGCTCCACACCCGGCTATCCCGACGGCAACTGGCCGCCACCCGACGGTATGACGGTCGAGCGGAACCTCGCCGACCTTCGCCGGCACGCCGACGACTTCAAGCGGCGCGTCGGCTTCACCTTCACCGTGCTCGACCCAGGCGACGGCGACGTGATCGGTTGCGTCTACCTGTATCCGTCGGACTCCGACGAGTGGGACGTCACGGTGCAGTCCTGGGTTCGGGCCGACCGGTCGGACCTCGACGTACCCCTCGCCGACGCCGTCGCCGGCTGGCTCGCCACCGACTGGCCCTGGGATCGGGTGGACCGTCCCGGTCGCTGAGCGCCGCGTAAAGTCGAACCCGCCTGCCTTCGGACGAAAGGACCTGCGGTGACGACCAAGAGTGACTTCTCCCAGGAGGACTGGGACCGGATCGCGCGGGCACCGTTCGTCGCCGGTCTGGCCATCTCGCTGGCCGACCCCGGCGGTCCGATCGAGACCGCGAAGGAGACGATGGCGACGCTCAAGGCCGCCACGAATCCGGCCAGCCGAGAGCAGTTGGTGGCCGAGCTCGCCCTCGACATACAGAACCAGGTCCAGCAGAAGCAGAACCCACTCAAGGGCTACCGCCCCTCATCGGAGGAGGGGACCGCGTCGGGTGGCGAGCAGGTGCTGGCCGAGCTGACTGCCGTCCAGGCGATCGTCGCGGCCAGGGCTACTACCGAGGAGACAGCGGCCTTCGGTCAGTGGCTACTCGCCACCGC
>DATFRX010000036.1:0-14778 GCA_035262905.1 Nocardioidaceae bacterium | reverse complement strand
CCTGCAGCACGCACAGCCCTCGACCTTCGGCCATTACCTGATCAGCTTCGCCTACCCGCTGCTGCGTGACGCGCAGCGGCTCCTCCAGGAGCATGACTGGGTCAACACCAGCCCAGGCGGCGCCGGCTGCGTGAACGGCAGCCGGCTGCTGCATGACAGGTCCCGGGTGGCCAGCCTGCTCGGCTTTGACGGGTTCATCGAGCACACCCGCGACGCGATGTGGCAGATCGACGGGCTGATTCACGTGCTCGCGACGGCCGCCAGCCTGCTGTCCACGCAGAGCAAGCTCGCCGAGGACCTGGAGATCTGGTCGAGCACGGAGTTCGACTTCGTCGACCTCGCCGACGCGTACACCCGCTCCAGCGTCCTGATGCCGCAAAAGCGCAACCCGTACTCGCTGTCGATCGTCCGCGGCGCGTCCGGCGTTCTGATCGGGCGGCTCACCGGATTCCTCGCCGTGGCCAAGAGCCCCTCGGCACGCAGCGACAACCTGATCTTCGCCTACGGGGAGGTGCCGAGGGCGCTGGATCTGGCGATCCGCGTGACGCGCCTGATGACCGGGGTCATCGGCACGCTGCAGGTCAACGTCGAGCGGATGTCGAGCGCGCTGGACGACGGCTACACCCAGGCGACCGACCTCAGCGAGTTCATCGTCCAGACCTGCGGGGTCGACTACCGCAGTGCCTACGACGTGGTCGGCCGGACGGTCCGCGACGCCAGCCGCCGGGGCATCTCCGGACGGCAGATCACCGGCGCGATGCTCGACGAGGCGGCCGTCGAGGTGACCGGACAGACCCTAGGCCTGGCCGACACCGCGCTGGACGAGGCACTCGACCCGCGGGTGATTATCGCGACCCGGCAGGCGACCGGCGGTGCTGCGCCGACGGCGATCGAGTCGATGATCGCCCAGTGTGAGCTGGAGACCGCAAGCCTGGGGAGTGCGCTCCGGCAACGACGCGAGTCCATCGACGACAGCCGTCGCCGGCTCCTCGAGCAGGCCCGGCGCACGATCGACGAGGGGGACGCAGGATGACCGAACGACGCGCGGGCCCGATCCCTCTGCCCGGCGAGGTGGCCGTGGTCAACATCGGGCTGCCCTTGTTCGCCGACGCCGTACGCGACCAGGCGACGCCGGTGCAGCAGGTCGACTGGCGGATCCCCGCCGACGGACGAGCCGACCTGGTCGACGATCTCGAGCTGCTCTACGGCCGGGCGTCCTCCGACATCGACGCGGCGAACGCCGAGGTGCTGCGCCGGCTCGACGAGAGCGTCCCGTTGCTGGTCGGAGTCGAGACGGCCCGGGATGTCGTGCCCGGCCTGGCCGACCGGACGCTGCTGCACTGCGGACCCGAGATCGAGTGGGCCGACGTCTGCGATCCACTCCGACGCTCGATGCGAGCCGCTGCCGTCTCCGAGGGCTTGGCGCGCAACGTACGAGAGGCGAACCGACTGCTCGCGGACGGTGCGATCGGTCTCGAACCGGCGTACCGGCATGACACGGTGCTGCCGATGGCGAGTGCGATCGGTCCGTCGGCGCCGGTCTTCGTCGTCGACAATCGCGACGCAGGCACCCAGGCGTTCGCCCCGATCAACCAGGGCCCGGGCGAGACCGCCTGGTTCGGCCGCGAGACGAAGGAGGCGATCGCCCGACTGGACTTCCTCCGCGAGATCGCCGGTCCGATGCTGCGCCGGGTCGTCGAGTCGGCCGGCCCGATCGACCTGTTCGCCCTTGCTGCACAGGGCGTCCAGATCGGCGACGACGTCCACATGCGGACCCAGGGCACGACCAGCCTGTTCATCCGCGACCACCTCCCGCAGCTGGCCGCGCTGCCCGACGACGGTCGCGTCGCCCTGGCCGAGTTCCTTCGGGGCAACCACCTGTTCTTCCTCAACCTGGCGATGGCGGCCGCGAAGGCCACCGCGATCTGGGCCGAGCAGGTCGAGGGCTCCAGCATCGTCACGATGATGTGCCGCAACGGCACCAGCTACGGCATCCGGCTCGCCGGCTCCGACCGGGTCTACGTGGCGCCGTCGCCGCCGGTCGAGGACGCGATGTACTACCCGGACTACGGACCCGAGACGAGCGCCCCCGACATCGGCGACAGCGCGATCCTGGAGCTGGTCGGTCTCGGCGGCGCGGCCGCGGCCGGCTCTCCCGCGGTGGCCGGCTTCCTGCCCGGCGGCCTGGCCGACGCGACCGCGATGACCGAGCACATGGCATCGATCGCCGCCTCGGAGAGCACCCGATTCAAGCTGCCGACCTGGAACTATCGGGGGACGCCACTTGGCGTCGATGTACGTCGCGTCGTGGAGCTGCACCGTACGCCGAAGGTGACGACCGGGATCCTGCACATCGACTCGGGCGTCGGCCAGATCGGTGCCGGCGTCGCCACCGCGCCGATCGAGTGCTTCCAGGCCGCACTACACTCGCTCGCCGCCCGCGGAGTCTGATTCGAGCGAAGGAGCCAGCGATGGGCGACCGCACCGTGCACACCACCTGGGACGGCGGAATGCGGGCCGTGACCGACGTCGGCGGCCGGTTCTCAGTCGTCGTCGACGAGCCCGAGCGAGCAGGCGGCACCGACACCGGTCCGCAGCCGACCGACCTGCTGCTCGCCTCGATCACGTCGTGCATGGTGCTGTCGATCGCGTGGGTGGCCAAGAAGCGCGGGATCGAGCTGCGTGGTCTCGAGGTGACCGGCGTCGGGACGTACAAGGGGCTGCGCTTCGACCGGGTCGCGATGTCGGTCAAGTCCGAGACACCCCGCGACGTGATGCAGGAGCTGATCCCCGAGGCCGAGCGGCTCTGCTACGTCTCGAACACCCTGCGCCACCAGCCGGAGTTGACGGTCGAGGTCACCTGACCGGCCTCGGTTTTGCGCACTTGTTGTGGGTGAACCGCCCTGTGCACCAACAACTACTGCGCAGAGCCGGGGAGGAGGGCATCGTCGAAGAAGCTCACGACGCGCTGCTCGTACTCCTCGGGTCGGGCCGCGAGTCCGCCGGTGTGGGACGCCTCGGGGATCTCCCAGAGCGTCTTGGGTTCACTGGCCGCGTCGTAGAAGTCGGCGTTCAGCTCCTCACCGCCGACCGGATGGCCCGAATAGATGAGGAACACCGGTCGCGGCGCGATGCGGGCGACGCAGTCTCGCAGGTTCGGGGGCGGCATCTGGTTGGAGAACACGGCCGTGGCCGCAGTCTGCGTCGCCCAGAACGGTAGCGAGAGCCACATCGCCGGGCCGGACTTGACCATCTGCTCGCGAATCGAGCGGATCCCGGCTCCTTCGGAGACGACCGCCTTGAGGGCATCGGTGTTCGAGGCGGTCTCAAGCATCAGTTCGCCGCCGAGCGAGAGGCCGAGGCCACCGATCCGATCGGGGTCGACGTCCGGACGACTCTGGAGATAGTCGAGCGCGGCTTCGACGTCCTGCTCACCGCCCCAGCGGTACGGGTCGCCCTCGCTCTCGCCGGTGCCACGGGGATCGAAGATCAGGACGCCGTAGCCGTGGCGGGCAAGCATCTGCACGTGCTCATGCCCCTCGCTACGGCCGCCGGCGGGGAGTACGACGATCGCAGCACCGTTCTGAGAGGGCACGTACCAGCCGCTGAGGGTGAGCCCGTCGCTGGTCTCGAAGCTGACGTCCTCGTGGCTGATGCCGAGGTCGGCCGGTGACTCATCCGAGCCGCCGTAGTGGGTGTAGCCGTAGGAGAACAGCACCGGAAACACGAACTGGAGGCCGATGATGATCGCTGCCACGCCGATCAGGGAACGCCGGAGATAGCGCAGCCGCCGGGGGTCGTCGAGCCGTCTGGTCTTCCAGAGGACGACGGCGCCCAGCCCGACAAGCAGCAGACCACCGAGCAAGGCCAGCAGCGCAGTGAAGTCGTCGTCCGAGAAGCCTCCGTTGACGGCGTGATACGCGCCCTCGGATGCTCCTATCACCACGCCGAACAACCCGACGCCGAGGGCGAGGACTACGCGAGCGCCGGCTCGCAGCCGCGGATATCCGAGTGCCGCCAGCGCGAGCACTACGAGTGGGACGAAGCCGCTGACCAGATGGTCGGCCGCCTCCGTGCCGGCCTCGGGCTGCAGGAAGCTGTCGTCGACGACGTGGACGGCGATCGCGATGACACCCACCAGGAAGATCGTCGACTCATTGCGCACGACGCTCCCACGTGGAGCGGCGGCTGGCTTCGACGCGCGGGGAGGAAACTCGGTCGGTTCCACGACAACTCCTTCCGACGCCGGTGGGCGGGCGGGAAGGATCGACCATTTGCAGCATTCGCCTCCCGATCTGAGGCCAGTAGGGCCGAACGGCCCCAGACCGAACGACCTGGCTACGGTGGCTGCGGCACTGCGGGGAGTGAGGAGACGCCGATGTGGCACAGCGCCCTGGACCGACTGACCTGCCCGGCATGCGGCAACGACTACGACGCCGACGCGCTCCGCAACCTCTGCTCCTGCGGCTCACCGCTGCTCGCCGAGTACGACATCGAGCAGGCGGCGAAGTCGTTCACCGCCGAGGCGGTACGGGATCGGGATCCGGACCTGTGGCGCTACCGCGAGTTGTTGCCGGTGCGCGATCCCGATCGCGTCGCGTACCTCGGGGAGGGCATGACGCCGCTGCTGTCGCTGCCGCGCTATGGCCGCCGGATCGACGTGCCCGATCTGCTTGTCAAGGACGAGTCGCTGCTGCCGACCGGCTCGTTCAAGGCGCGCGGCGCGGCCGTCGGAGTGTCCCGGGCGGCTGAACTCGGAGCGAGCCGGATCGCGCTGCCGACCAACGGCAACGCCGGATCGGCTTGGGCCGCGTATGCCGCCCGCGCCGGGCTGGACGCGCTGGTGGTGATGCCGGCCGACGCGCCCGAGGTGACCCGGCGCGAGTGTGCCGCAGTTGGCGCCCGGCTCTACCTCGTGGACGGCCTGATCGCCGACGCCGGCCGGCTGGCCGCCCAGGCGAGAGACCGCGGCTGGTTCGTCGTCTCCACGCTCACCGAGCCCTATCGGGTCGAGGGCAAGAAGACGATGGGCCTCGAGATCGCCGAACAGCTGGGCTGGCAGGCGCCCGACGTGATCGTCTATCCGACCGGCGGCGGCGTCGGGCTGATCGGGATCCACAAGGCGTTCACCGAGCTGGCCCGGCTCGG
The DNA here is from genome assembly GCA_035262905.1 of Nocardioidaceae bacterium. Classification (GTDB taxonomy): domain Bacteria; phylum Actinomycetota; class Actinomycetes; order Propionibacteriales; family Nocardioidaceae; genus DATFRX01. The sequence goes on along the minus strand of DATFRX010000036.1, from coordinate 9,630 downwards.
CCTCGTGGACCGGATGCCGCGACTGGTCGTGGTCCAGGCCGAGGGCTGCGCACCGATCGTCAGGGCCTTCGAGGCCGGCGAGGACACCGCCGAGCCGTGGACGGCCGAGGACGCGTCGACGATCGCCTTCGGCATCAACGTCGCTGCACCGCTCGGCTCGCCGCTGGTGCTGTCCGCGGTACGCGCCAGCAACGGCACCGCGGTCCGGGTCACCGACGCCCAGATCCTGGACGAGCTTGCCGTGGCGGCCCGTGCCGACGGGCTGTTCTTCTGCCCCGAGGGAGCCGCCACCCTGGCCGCGGTACGCCAGCTCCGCGAGTCGGGCTGGCTGTCGGGGTCCGAGCGGGTGGTCGCGATGAACACCGGCGCGGCCGTGAAGTACCCCGAGGCCTACACCGCCGACCCGGAGCTGCTGCCGGCCGGCTCGACGCTCCCCGACCTGGACTGAGTGCCGCCTCGCCGTCGCTCAGCTGAACGTCAGCGAGGCGTCGTCGGCGTAGAAGGACGAGCCCGGCGCGGCGCTGTAGACGGCGACGCTGAAGTCGATGGACGACACCCCGGGATGGAGTGGGACCAGCGAGCCGGTCAGCTGCTGCCACTGCGTCGACAGTGCGACGCCGATCAGCTGCTCACCGACCTTCGTCTTGCCCTGGAACTCGCGGACGCGGAGATAGACCTTGCCACCCGCGGTGTCGGAGCGCACCCACACGCTGCCGGTGTACGTGCCGGCGCTGCTGATCGGCACCGTGTCCGGCTCGTCGTTGAGGGTGTTCGTGACACTGGTCGTTCCGGTGTTGGTGAGCTTGGCCGACCACGACCCGGAGTGTCCTCCGGAGGCTCGCTGCAGGGTGACGGCCGCGTAGCCACCGTTGTCCCACCCGGCGGTGTTGGTCTCGAACCCGTTGTTCGCGATCAGGTTGTCGCCCGGAGGCGGCGGCGGTGGCGGTGGGGGCGGCTGCTCGGTGGCGGTGACCAGCTTGCTCGCCGTGCTGCTGCCGTTCGCGTTCGTCGCGGTCAGCGTGACGGTGTACGTCCCGGGGTCACTGTAAGTGTGGGACGGATTTCGCGTGGTCGAGCTCTGGCCGTCGCCGAAGTCCCACTGCCAGCTGGTTGGAGCCCCGGTCGAGGTGTCGGTGAAGTTGACCGCCAACGGCGCCTGCCCGGTCGTCGGTGACGCGGCGAAGGACGCGGACGGTGGACTGGTCGGACCCACGACGTCGAAGACGAACACGGCATGCGACAGCGGATCGCCGGAGCTGCGGAAGTCGTAGCCGTCGGACACCCAGAACTGGTCGTTGATCAGCTCCACCGCCCGGGTGTCCAGCATCCCGAACGAGGAGACGTCGAAGGTCCACCCCGGCACCAGCGACTTGGTCGCCCAGTCGACCTCGCTCAGCTTGGTCTGGCTGCGCGCGACGAACATGTCACTGCCGTCGGCGGAGAACGACATCCCCAAGATGCCGGACAGTCCGGAGATCTGGAACGTCGGACCGACCGCGTTGCTGGCGTAGGCGTAGGAGTTGAGGCTCTTGCTCACGCCGACATAGAGCTTGCCGTCGGCAGGGTTCCAAGCGGCAGCGGTGAAGTCACTCCCGGTCGGCAGCGGCTGGTACGAGTCGAGCTGCAGATTGCCGCCCTGGCGGGTCAGCCGGTACGCGGTGGGCAGCACCGTCGAGTTGCAGCAGCTTCCCGAGAATGCGTAGAGCGTGTCCGTGGCGGAGTCGTAGGCCAGGCTCTCGAAGTCCCGGTCGCGGTTGACGCCGGCGACCGGGCCGCCGCCGAGTCGCGGAACGGCTTCGAACGCCGCGCGCCCGATGGTTCGCTTGAGTGCGCCGGTGGTCGCGTTCACCTCGTAGATCGCGCGGCCGTCGTCGTCGGCCAGCCAGAGCGAGTTGTCGCTGGCCACGTAGGCGGATCCTTCGTCGTCCTTCATCGAGACGTTCGACCCGTTGAACGGCGTCGTACGAAGGGTGTGGTTGAGCACGAGTTGCGGTGCCGACGTGTTGGGCAAGGCGCCGGTCGCCGCAGTGCCGAGACCGAACACGATCGTCCCGGCGAACACGATCACAGCGACCGTGCCGACCCGAATAGCCATACGCAAAGCTTCGCTGGGCATGGCGAGATACCTCCCGGCCACATCGACCTCGACGGGTGCCACCCCTGTGCTTCCATGCAAGGCCGGAGCCGCCGGTCAGACCTCGGTCATCGGCATGAGATCGCCTACGTCAGATGACTGAGGTCGCCGCGTCAGTCCTCTCCGGCGGCGACGAGGAGTACGACGGTCCCGCTGTCGGCGACCGCACCGGGGCCGGGGTAGGTCTCGATGACGCCGTCCTGGTCGCCGTCGGCGTCGATCTCGACCGTCTCGACGTTGACGTCCTGCTCGTCGAGGTACTCCTCGGCCTCGTCCACGTCGGCGCCGATGAGCTCGCCCGGCACGACGAACGACGACGGCTCCTTGGGCGGCTTGCCCTTGCTCGCGATCAGGAGCACGGCCTGGCCGGACGTCAGGGATTCACCAGGTCCCGGCATGGTCGCCAGGATCGCGTCCTTCGGCTCCACCGAGTCGATGGTGACCCGCTGCGGGTCGTAGCCGAGCTCCTTCAGCTCCTTCTCGAGGTCCTTGGCGTCGCCGCCGATCGCATCGATCGGCAGGACCTGCCCGGTGCTTCGCTCGTCGTCTCGCCGGCTCTCGCGAGGGGACTTCTGGCGCGAGGCCCCCTGGGGATCAGCCCTGCTGCCGGATGTCGGGTCGGCCGCCGAGTCGTGGTCGAGGAGGACCTGGACACCCAAGGCGACCAGCCCGGCGACGAGCAGTCCGACGCCGGCCAGAACCGCCAGCGTCCCGACTGACAGCCGGCCCCGATGATCCGGCCCGGCCGCGACGTGCCTGGTCGGCGGGGTCGGCATGGGTGCCGGCGGCATCGAGACGGTGGGCTGCGACCCGGTCGAGGCTCGCAGCTCGGCCGCCATCTGGCTGCCGTCGGCGAACCGCTGCCGCGGGTCCTTCGCCGTCGCGCGCGCGACGATCGCTGCCAGCTGGGCCGGCACGTCCGGGGCCAGGAGACCGACCGGCGGCACCTCCTTCGTGGCATGGCTGAGCGCCACCGACACCGGCGAGTCGCCCTCGAACGGCACCGATCCGGTCAGTAGCTGATAGAGCAGCACACCCGTGGCGTAGACGTCTGACGCCGGTGTCACGCCCTGGCTGGTGGCCTGCTCCGGTGACAGGTAGTGCGCCGTGCCCAGCACGGTGCCGGTGCCGGTCAGTGCGGCCAGCCCCTGCGCCTGCGCGATACCGAAGTCGGTGACCTTGACCCGTCGGTTCGGCGCGAGGAGTACGTTGCCGGGCTTGATGTCGCGATGGACGATGCCGACCGCATGGGCCGCGCCGAGCGCCGAGCACACCTGGGTCGTGATCTCGATCGCCTGCTGCGACGGCAACCGTCCCTCGGTCTCGAGCAACTGGCCGAGATGCGGGCCGTCGACGTACTCCATGACGATGAACGACCGAGCGTCGTCCCGTCCGGAGTCGTAGATCTGGGCGATGTTGGGATGGTCCAGCCGGGCCGCCGACCGAGCCTCGCGGGAGAACCGCTCCAACGACATCGGGTCCTCGGCGTACTCCGCCTTGAGCACCTTGACGGCGACGCGGCGACCAAGCCGCTCGTCGACTCCTTCGTAGACCGTGCCCATCCCGCCGGTCGCAATCCGACGGGCCAGGCGGTACCGCCCCGCCACCTTCACTGCAACGTCCTAGTACGACCTCTTGTCCCGGCTGCTGAACGCCTGCCACTCCAGATCGCGGAGTCCCAGCTTCGGGTCCGCGCTCGGGTCGGGGGCCGGCGGTGTCGGGTCCGGTCGCCGGGGCGGCTCCGCGTCGAGATCGGGCAGGCTCCCGAGCCGGTCGACCTGTTCGGTGAGGGCCTCGAGGACCGAACGCAACTGCACTTGGGCGACCTTAGCGAAGGTGCGGACGTACTCCACCTCGGGCACCGGCGGCTCGTAGCCGACGCCGCCACCACCGCTGGGCAGTTGGTCCGCCTTCTGCTGCACCGAGTGCATCGCGGCCTCGGCCGAGCTGTGCGCCTGTTGCAGGATGTCCCGCTGCTGCTTACGGGCCGTCGACATCAGGTCGCGCGCCTGCTGGACAGCCTCCTCGATCAGCCGGTCAGCGACCTGCTGAGCCTGGCTGAACAGGGCGACGGCATGCGCGTCCGGCTCGTTGCTCGGCTCGCTCGGGTGCTGCTCCGGTCCTTGGCTGCGCAGCCGGTGCACCTCGTGGCGCTGCCGGTCGACCTCAGCACGCAGCCGGGTTCGCTCGGCGTCAGCGGCCTCGATCTGATCGGCCAGCGTTCGGAGGTAGTCGCGTACTTCGTCGGCCGACCACCCCTTGCGTGCGCGGGAGAACGACATTCGCCGGATGGAGTGCGGCGACCGCCTCGTGTTGATCGGTTGTTCAGGAGCTTCAGTCACGATTGCTCGCCTACCTGCTCGGTTGTGCCCGGTGGATTGATGCTCCCCGTAATCCCGCCAAGTTCCTCGCTTCGGATCTCGCTTTGGGGTACGCCGGATGCCGTCAGCTCCGACACGGTGTGCTCAACCATTCGCGGCGAGCCGCACACCAGTGCCAACCGGCCGTCCCACGATCCACGCGCGGCCGCCGACCCCACCTTGCCGCGGGCCCCTGGGAAGGTGGAGTCGTCCGAGACCACCTCGGTGTAGTCGAACCACGGACGCGTGGCCAGTCGCGTCATCTCCTCGCGGGCGTAGAGGTTCCACGGCATCTTCGCGCCGTGATAGAGATGCACGCGCGGTGCCGATCCGGCTTCCCGCCATTGGTTGTCGATCTGTTCGAGCAAGGCGCGGAACGGCGACAGGCCGGTGCCACCGGCCACCAGCAAAAGGTCGCGGTTCGCGGCCGAGTTCATCGTGAGCATCCGGCCGACCGGCCGGCCGAGCTTCACGGTGTCGCCCGACTTCAGGGAGCGCACGATCGAGCCGCTCACCTGACCACCGTCGACGACCTGGATATGGAGCTCGATGCTGCCGTCCGGTCGAGGTGCGTTCGCCGGACTGAAGTAGCGCCACAGGCGTGGCCGTTGCGGGACCTCCATCGCCATCGACTGGCCGGCCTCGTACGGGAACTCCTGGTGCGGCTTCAACTGCACGATGCCGACGTCGGTCGTACGCCGTTCGACGTAGGTGACGTCGGCCATCCACCAGGCCGGCGCCACGTCCTCGTCCTGCTCGGCGGCCTCGATCATCGTCTTGGCGACGAGCCCGTAGGCGGCCGCCCAGTCGGCGGCCAGCGAATCGGTCCAGCTCGCGCCGAGGAACTGTCGGAGCGTCGCCAGCAACGACGCCCCCACCGCGTCGTAGTTGGTGGCGACCACGGAGAACCGCCGATGGTCCCGGCCGAGCTGCTGGATGAACCCGACGACGTCGTCGAGCTGATGGACATTGCTCACGATCCTGCCGAGCGCGGTGACCAGCCGGTCGCGCTGACCCGACATGGCGATCGGGAACAGCTCCCGTAGCTCAGGGTGCGACAGGAACAGATGCGAGTAGAAGTACAGCGGGACCTCGTCGCCGGACTTGGCGACCATTTCCCAGCTGTCCTGTAGGGCAGCGACGTCCACGTCGAGTCAGACGGTTGAGCTGGAGACGATGTCCCTCTCGGCACCGGCCAACTCTGTCCCCACACGGCCGATGATCTCGGCATCGACGCCGGCGTCATGCAGCACGGCGACCAGATGCCCGAAGACTCGCGCGTAGTGCTCGCTCGTGATCTGCATCCCGGAGTGGGCGTCACGCAGGTCGCGGCCGTCGTACTCGGCGGGTCCACCGAGGACCTGCGAGATCAACAGCACCTGGTGGCGCTTGAGCCGAGGCATGTCGACGCCGGAGAAATAGCCTTCGAGCTCCGGGTCACTGAGCACTCGTTCATAGAAGAGCTGGACCACTTTGGTGACGGCGTCGGCACCGCCGACTCGTTCGTAATCCGTTGCAGGGTGGGGTTTCTCGGCACGCTGAGTCACAAGTCCCTCATCCGATTAGACGACGTTGCGGGCTCCCTCGTCCAGGCCTATTGCTACCAGCACCGCTTGCGCGACGCAACATGAGGCCCACGCCGCAGCGCCACGCGCAGCCCTGGGATCTCGCGTGCCGAGACGAGTTGAGGAGTGGCCTGCGTCGACTCTGACGACGTACGACTGCGCGACACGGCGTCGGTACCCCGCTGTCTGCGTCGTTCGAGGAGAGTTAGTGTGCTGGTCAAGATCGCCAAATCAGAGCCTGGCCGATGCGAGGGGGCGGCTCGCCCGGGCGAGGGGATGGATATGAACGGCAGGATCCGGCTCGGATCGATCTTCGTCACAACCGTCATGGCCACGGTGCTCACCCTGTTCAGCGGCGCGAGCGCCGAGGCAGCGAGAACCTGCGGGTCCAAGGCGTTGGCCCATCGCGGTGCCACCTCGGGCTCGATCGACGAGAACACACTCAAGGCAGTCGAGCGGGCCCACAAGCTGGGGGCGTGGGTCGAGGGCGACGTGTTCCTGACCCGCGACAAGGGCTTCGTCATCATCCACAACCGGTCGCTGCGGCCTACGACCAACTGCACCGGCCTCGTCACCAACCGAACGCTCGCCAACATTCAGCGGCACTGCCACACGACGCCGAACCACCAGCCGATACCCAGCGCCTTCCGCCTGTTCCAGACGATCGCGCACAACCGCGGCCAGATCCTGAACCTCGAGGTCAAGGGTCCCGGTTGGTACGCCGGCAACAACCGGCCGCTCGTACGGCTGCGCAATGCCGCGGCGGCAGCGGGCGCATTGAAGCGGGTCTACTTCAGCAATGACACGACGTACCGGATCCTGACCGCACTGCACCACAGCGCGCCGAACGCCAGGACCGCGTGGAAGCCGTCGGGACGCGAGCGCCGGTTCACCGTGCGGCACGCTCGCAATCTGTCGGCCGATGCGGTCATGGCTCGCAGCAGTCAGTGGGCGTCCGGCTCCCACAAGGCGCGATCGTTCCAGCGGGCGGGCTTCCGGATCTGGGGCCGGCTGGCCGACAACAAGGCGGGCTGGAAGCGCAACTGGCGGCTCGGGGTCAACGCTCAGCTGACCGATCGGCCGGGCCAGTTCCGGACCTGGTGCCGGCACGTCAGGTGAGGTCGGCGAGGCGGTCCGAGCACGCATCGATCGCGCTCGGACCGCCCCCGAGCTAGCCGCCGGCCGCGTCGATGATCAGGTCGGTGATGAACCCGGCGGTGAGACCCAGCAGGATCCCCCAGCCGAGCAGCTCGCGCCGGTACTTGGCGCCGATCGCGATCAGCTGGATCACGACGTACAGGATGGAGCCCGCCGCGAGGGTCAGGAAGATGACGCTCACCGGCTCGCTGGTGAACGACTGACCGATCAGCGTGCCGAAGAACGTCGGACCGCCGGCGATCGCACCGAGGCCGAGCAGGAAGCCCCACGACGGACGGTCGCCGTCGGCAGCCAGCGGCGCGGTGATGCCGAAGCCCTCGGTCGCGTTGTGCAGGCCGAAGCCGATCACCAAGACGATGGCCAGATCGAGGTCGCCGTCGGCCGCGGCTCCGCCGATCGCCAACCCCTCGGCGAGGTTGTGCAGTCCGATCCCGACCGCGATGAACAGCGCGAGCTGGCGTGCGCTGGACCAGCCGGCGATGCCGCTGATCGGAGTCTGCTGCGCCGGCATGGTGCCCGGTCCGTCCGACAGTTGGCGGGTCGCGGCGATCCGCCGCTTCATCCAGGCCTCGTAGTAGATCAGCGCCATCAGCCCGATGGTCAGGCCGCCGAAGAAGAGCAGCCCGTAGCCGAACACCTCGCCGAGCTCACCGCCGTGGCCCGCGCCGAGCTCCTCGACCGGCTCCTCGAGCGGTTCGAACGCGGCCGTCAGGACGTCCCACAGCAAGAACAGCAAGACGCCCGCCGCAGTGGCGTTCAGCAGCTGCCGGAGCTCCGGCGCCGGACGTTTCATCCGGCCGACCGGCAGGCCCAGCAGAATGGTCGCCCCCGCGATGAACCCGAGTAGCAGGATCTGGGCGTCGCTCACCACGATCTCCTTGTCGTACGCATTAGGTTAGGCAAGCCTTACCATCGCACAGCGCTCAGCAAACCGGAAGCCCGGGGCCGGGTCTAATCGAGCGGGCCGAAGCTGGCGGCACAGGTCCGGGTGCCGGGCGCCACCTCGGTGAAGCCGCCGTCCTGGACCAGCGCGACCCCGGACGGAGCGTCGAGCAGCCGCTGCCACTGCTCGGCAGTCGCCTCGGCGACCCGGAGCGGATGACCGTCGGTGGCCCACCGCAGCACCGTCTCCCGGTCCAGTTGGAGCAGAGCCAGCTGCGCGGCGTGACCGACCTGGGCACAGGCCTTGCCGGTCGTCAGCGTCAGCTCTGGCGCCGTCACGATGGTGAGGATCGGCGAGCTGCCGTCCGGCTGTGGGTACGACGACGGCTCGGCGTCGGACTGCTTCGGCAGATCCAGACCGGAGATCTGCAGCCGGGCCAACGCGGGAGGCGGATCGACGACCGGATGGGGAACCAGCGCCCGCACCTCGGCGCCGGCCACGCTCGCCGTCGCGCCGGGTAGGGCGGCGATCTCCTGCCATCGCGACGCGCGGGCCCGCCGCACGACCTTGCGGATCCAGCCCTCGGACCATCGGGCCAGCGCAGCGTGCCATGGTCCGGCGCCGGTCTCGTCGGGATCCGTGGCGGCGGCTCCCTCCGGCGCGTACCCGACCGGCGCGGCCTCGGGCCGGGTCAGCAGCGCGACGACCGACAGAGCCGCGGCGTGGACGGCTGCCTCGTGGGTCGGCGGATCGGCCCGCTCGACGCGTACGACCAGCGGCAGCGCCCACGGATCGTCGTGCTCCCGGGCCTGGTCGATGACCCGGTCCCGCCAGCGGCGCCGCCAGTCGTCGACCGTCACGGTGAGCAGGCCGGCATCGGTCGGCTCGGCGATCCGAGCGGCGATCTCAGGTCCGGACGTCACGTCTCCATGATCGGGGCTCGCGTCGCCTGCTCATGCGCCGGGCCGACCCGGCGACGGCGCTGTGCGGTAGTGGTAGCCGCTCAGCTCGGCGAAGCCGGCCCGCTCGTAGATCCGACGCGCAACGGCATTGTCCTGCTCCACCTGCAGATAGAGGCCGTCGGCGCCCTGCGAGGTCGCCCAGTCGGCCAGCGCCGCCACGACACCCCGACCGGCACCTCGTCCCCGCGCCTCCGGGAGGGTCGCCATGCCGAACACGCCGACCCAACCCGCGTCGGCAACGCCACGGCCCACCGCGGCGATGCGGTCGCCGTCGACGACGCTCGCGTACGCGCTCGGCCCATTGACTCGGCCGAGCATCTCCCACTCCGCGCGCGGATCGCTGCCGTGCCCGTGCACGGCGTACCACGCATCGAACCATGCGGTCATCGGCGCCGGGTCGACCCGGAGTCGCAGTGCAGCCGGAGCCGACACGCGGACCTCGTCGACCAGCGCCGCCTGCAGCGACATCGGATCGCTCCATCGATAGCCGCGCTCGGCCAGCACCTCGTCCAGGTCGGCCGGACATGCCCAAGGACAGATCTGGAACCGCGCCACCGCACCGGCGTCC
>DATFRX010000035.1:0-13622 GCA_035262905.1 Nocardioidaceae bacterium | reverse complement strand
AACCTGCGTCGTCCCGTCGGACGCGCGCCGAATCCCATGCCCAACCGGTACGGGCGACCGGCACGCCGGGTTCACTAGTGCGCCGGTGCAGCAGGTAACCGACAACTCGGACCGAACCCTGCAGTGGGTGCTGTTCGCCGCCGTCGTCCTCGGCACAATGGCGATCCTGGCCGTCGTGACCGACATCCTCACTCGACGTCGCTGGCGCCAGCTGCCGTTGGACACCGCGCTCGCGGCCAGCGACCCCGACGAGCTGCCACGCGCCGCCGGGCTGCTCGGAGACCGCTTCGCCGAGCAAGATCGCACCGATGCAGCCGAGCACGCCTACCGGGCAGCCGTCGACGCCGGCGACGAGCGCTGGTCCCCGATCGCCCAGATCGCCCTCGCCGACCTGCTGAGCAACCGAGGCGACCGCGGCGAAGCGCAATCCCTGTTGGAGGCCGCCGTCACCTCCGGCCACCCTCGAGCAGTCCCGGCGGCTCGAGCCGGCCTCGACCAGCTCCGGACCGGCCGTCCGACCGGCGGCTCGGGACCCAGGGACTACGAGATCCTCCGCTAGCGGTAGTCCGGCGGCGGTCGTAGGCCGAAGTGTTCGCAGAGCACCGCGACGTCGTGTCGATCGACGTCACGCACCTCATAGCCGGTGTGATTCCTCAGGGCGAACTCGGGACGCTCGCACCGAACCGGCAAGCCCGCGATCTCGCCGGCACCGGAAACGTCATCGCTGGTGAAGATGAACGATGCCTGGACGCTGCCGTAGTGCAGCCGACCGTCGCCGAGCGTCTCGTACAGGTGCAGATCGACTCGACGAGTGTGGCCGTCATGCAGCACGAAGTTCCAGGGCCGGTCGCCGGGCCACGGGTGGATCCGGTCGACTCCCTCGTCGACGAAGGCCGCGAAGAGGCCCTCGGTGTCGGCCGCATCGACCCAGACGTCGAGATCCGCATGCCGCCGAGTCGGTCTGCCCACCAGTGCGTCGACGGCCCAGCCTCCGCCGACGCAGACCGCGACCCCGTGCGCATCCAACGCCGTCAGCAATGTCCGCGCTGACTCCGGCGGCATGGCGTACTCAGTCATGACCTCAGGCTTTCAGCCTCTGCAACCAGGACCGCGGCGTGGCCCACACTTGGATCGACAACGACGAGCGTGGAGGATCACATGGCCCGGATCAGCTATGACGAGCAGACCGCTGAAGCTTTCAAGGCGGTACGCGAGATCCCACGCGACGGACTCGTGGAGTGGCGCGAGGCGGCACGACGGCACCTGCGCCCGACACGAGGGATGACGCTGGTGGACATCGGCGCCGGGACCGGCCAGTTTGCGACCGCGTTGAGCGACTGGTTCGACCTCAGCGTCCTTGCCGTCGAGCCGTCGGCCGCGATGCGAGCTCAGATCCCGCAGACGCCGGCGATCCAGGCGCTCGAGGGAAGCGCGAGTGCTCTGCCGCTGCCGGACGATTCGGCGGACGCCGCCTGGCTCTCGCTGGTCATTCACCACATCCCAGATCTTGAAGCCGCCGCACACGAGATCCGGCGTGTGCTCCGGCCCGGCTCCCCGTCCTGATCCGGCAAGGATTCCCGGGCCGGCTCGACGGGGTCGAGCTCGTCCGATGGTTCCCCGAGACCGCCAGAGTCGTCGACACCTACCCGACCGTCGCCGCCACCTGCGAGGCGTTCGCGACCGCCGGATTCCACCAGGTCGCGCTCGAGCAGGTGCGCGAGACGTACTCGAGCAGCCTCGCGGACTTCCTCGGCCAGGTGGACGCATTCCGCAGCGCCGACACCACGATGCGCACGCTCACCGATGCGGAGTTCCGCCGCGGCAAGGAGCGTCTGCAGCAGGCCGTACGACGTGCCGCAGACACAGCCAGCCCGGAAGTCAGGGCCAACTCGCTCGACCTCTTGGTGCTGCGTTGACGGGTTCCCGCCTGCCGCGACGGCCGCTACCCTGATCGCCACAACGCTTCGACCATTGGGGGGTGCGCTGGCGGACCAGGTCGAGCCGTTGCGACTCCACGGCTCGTGATGCATGCGGATACTTGGGGCCGCAATCACGGGATGCAGCAGGTGGTCGGTCATCGACAGCCTTCCGACGACTGGAGGCAACGATGAAGCTGCTGAAAGCGACGTGCGTGGTGGTGGGCACCGCGATGAGCACGCTGGTCGCACCGACAACGGCGGTCGCCGCGCCGCCGTCCAACGACGACCTGCGAAACGCGATCCGCATCACGACGCCGTTCCGCGACTCGGTGGACATCACCGACGCCACCCGCGACAGCGATGCACCGATCGACCGCGCCTGCTTCGGCAAGCGGGGAAGGTCGGTCTGGTATCGCTTCTCGCCCGCGAAGACCCAGCGAGTCCTGCTCGCGACGAACCACAGCGACTACGACACGGTCTTGAACCTCTATCAGCGGACCGAATCCGGCCGGCTCCGGCTCGTCGACTGCAACAACGACCGCGAAGGGCCCGCGTCCGCGCTCGTACGCCGAGTACAGGCTGGGGCGAAGTACGTCGTGATGGTGGCGGACTACGACAACGACACCACGGATGCGACGTTGCGGTTCCGGATGGCACGCCTGATCAAGGCCGAGGTCAGCTCGAACCGCCGTGGCAAGCTCCTCGAGAACGGCAGCACCCGACTGTCCGGCACCGTGCGCTGTAATCGGCCTGGATCGCTGTTCGTCGCCTTTGAGCTGCGGCAGCGGGTCAGTGACACGGCGGTGGCCGATGGCTTCGACTTCCGCAGGAACATCGACTGCGGCCGGCAGCAGTCGACGTGGCGGCTGACGGTTCATCCGGACAGTGCGGCGAACTTCCGCCCCGGTCGAGCGCGGGTGACGCTGGAGAGCAATTGGTATGTGTGCGAGCGTTTCGCGGACGTCGGCTGCGACTTCGAGAACTTCCATCGGAGGACGGTCCGACTCGTCGGCTGATCGCCGCCGGTCGCGGTACGGAGTTGCCGCGGGTGTCACAGCCCGGTGCCAGGATGGCGCCATGTCCGAAAAGACGAAGGAGTCCACCTATACGACTCGTCATCTCAGTGCCGACACCTGGGACGACTTCGCCCGGCTCGTGGAGGCGAACAACGGCGTCTGGGGTGGTTGCTGGTGCATGGGCTTCCATCCCGAGGGGGTCGGAGAGGGCCATACGGCCGCCGGAAACCGAAAGGCCAAGCGCGAACACGTACGCAAGGGGACGGTCCACCAGATCCTCGTCTACGACGGCGAGGACTGCGTGGGCTGGTGCCAGTACGGCGCGCCCGCCGAGATTCCGAACGTCAAGAACTTCAAGGCCTACCACAAGGAGCTCACCGAGCTTCCGGACTGGCGGATCGGCTGCATCTTCACCGGGAAGGCCAATCGCCGCGAAGGGGTCGCTCGGGCTGCTCTGACCGGCGCACTGGCGGCGATCAAGGAAGCCGGCGGCGGACTGGTCGAGGCCTACCCCGAGCAGGTCGAGGATCGCGAGCCGCAGCGTGGCGCCTACCTCCACACCGGCCCGGAGAACCTGTTCGAGGAGTTCGGGTTCGAGCGCGACCGACGCATCGCCAAGTGGCGCTGGGTGATGCGTCGCCGCGTTCAGCCCTGACGGTCACGTACTGCAGGGCACGAACCCACCGCCGGCGAACTCGGGGAACCGCTGGTTCAGTTGCGCCGCCAGTACGCGGTCGTGGGACATTCTCGGGTCGCCGAACTCCAACGGGCCACCGGTCACGGGGTATATCTGTCGAGTCACCTCGTACGCCTTGCCTTGATCGACGGCGTCCGCGGTGGACGTGACCAGGGATCCGTCGGATGTGCAGCCCGCACCGAGCGGCGCCGTCATCCCACCGCCATAGTCGGTGATGTTGCCGCCCTCGGCTCCAGGCGCTTGCACCCGCACCAGACCGTCCGGTGTCCAACTGAAGATCTGGGACAGTGCGCTGTCGACCATGGAGTGGGTGTTGACGACCAGGTCAGCCCGACCGTCCAGGCCGAGGTCGGGGGCGTTGGTCAGTTGTGCGCGCATACCGGGCGGTGGTACCGCCGAGGGGTCGAGCGCGGTTGAGTAAAGCTCCCCGTTGGTGCGTACGCCGACAAAGGCTCGGCAGGCAGGACCCGCGTTGGGGTCGGTGGTGGTCGCGACCTGATCGCCGTCGCCGTCACCGTCGACGTCGGCCGTGAAATCACTCGGGCTCAGCAGCGCCCGTGTCATCAGAGCTGCCTCGTGTTCGCAGTTGCCGCTGGTGTGGATGGTCGGCTGGCCGGCCGGAGGCGTGGACTCCTGGCCGTGCAGGTCGACGAGCGACATCACTCCCAGAATCGCGAGCACGGCGGCTGCGGCGGCCAGGATCGGGGCGACCCAGATGAATCGCCGCCGCCGCTTCACCTTGGGCGGGTCGGCCGGGCGCAGCGATGCCGGCGTCACCTGCTCGGCCCGAGCGGCCAACGCCTGGCGCAGCCGGTCTTCGATGTCGGTGGTCGGTCGGCTCATCGCTGGACCTCCAGGATTCGCTCGAGTGCGTCGAGGGCCCGGCTGGCGGTCGACTTGACCGTGCCGGTGGAGATGCCGAGTGTCTCGGCGATCTGCGCCTCGGTGAGGTTGGACCAGTAGCGGAGGACGAGGACCTCGCGCTGTCGCCCGGCCAGTTGCTGCAGCGCGGCGAGCACCTCGCGGTGCTCCTCGGCGAGGATCGCCGTCGACTCGGGTCCGCCGGCTGGCGGTTCGTGGCGGGGTACATGGAGCCGGACGGTCCGCCGGCGGCGCAGCACCGAGCGCGAGGCATTGACCACGGCCCGCTGCAGGTACGCGAGCGCCCGGTCCGGATCGCGCAGCCGCCAGCCGCGGTGGAGCTTGGCGAACACGTCTTGTACGACGTCCTCGGCGGTCTCCTGGTCGTCGACAAGCATGACGGCGAGGCGTACCAGACGCAGCCGGTGAGCTGCGTACAAGTTCGCAATCGTCACCTGCTCGGCGGCACGCACCGGGCCATCGTCTCGCGCCAGCGAGGCGGATGCGGCCATCTGGGCTCCTTCGGTCGGCGACGGCTCCTCCGTCGTCACCGATCCAGACGCCTGGGTCGGAGCGAGGTTGCGTACGCGGGCAAAGAAAAGTGGCCGCCAACCGCACGCGGCGGTGGGCGGCCACTCCGATGGGTCGTGTCAGGAGAGCCAGCGACGCAGATTCCTCCGCGAGGCACGCTTCCAGGCGCGTCGGTACTTCGCGTCGAGCGCCACGGCGTTGGCCTGCTCGACGCCCTGCAACAGCCCGTACGTGTACGCGTTCTCGCCGTCGAGATAGGTCCGAACGCCGATCTGACGCAGCTCGGCTTGCGCGACGACGGCATCGTGCTGGTCCCCCAGGATGGACTGCACCCGCTTGGCTGCCTTGGCGAACCGCGTCGCCGCTCGGCCATAGACCGGCACCATCGTCTCGGCCGCGTAGCGGAGGCGCTTGGCCGCCTTGCGAACCTCGTGGAGGCGCTCGTTGCGCGTGGCCTGGTCGGTCGCCTCGTCGGCGGCGGCCACCCGTCGACGCAGCCGCTGGTAGTCCTTCGTGACCCGGCCCGGCAGCACGCTCTCGACGGTCTCGGACGCCTCCGGAGTCCACGGCGGGTCAGCGACCAGCGCGTCCAGCCGGTCCACCAGCGCGAAGTAGCGCTCGGACTGCATCGCCTCCACCGAGCGCTCATGCGCGGTGCGATAGGCCGTGCGGAGCTCGAGATCGATGCCGCGCTTGACCGGGCCGATGACCAGCTCGACGGGCTGCTCGGCGACCAGATCCATGAGCCGTTCGTGCATCACCTCGGCGTCGCGGGCCATGCCCAGCACGCCGGCGATCCACTTCAGCTCCTCGCGCAGCGGCTCGGTCTGCTCGCGGTCGAGCAGTGGCCGGAAGGTCGCCAGCGCGCTCCGCAACCGACGCATCGCGACCCGCATCCTGTGTACGGCGTCCGGGGCGTTTTGGCGGACCAGCGGATCGCGGTACTTGAACTCGGCGACCTGCTCCTGCAGACGGGCCTGGACTACGTCGGCCGCCGGACTGTCGCGTCGCATCGGATCCTCCGCACCGCCAGCCGGGCGTGGAAGGCGGTCACCGAGCGCCCGGGCGAGCTTCGACTGCTCGACGGCGGGCTGCGCCCCGGCCTGCTCGAGTACCTGAGCTGCGGCCTCGAGATGGTGGGTCTTGCCCGCGACGAGCTCCACCTCCCATTCTCGCCAGGCGGCCAAGGCGCCGTACGCGTCGGTCGCCGGCGTACGCGCGGTCACTCCGTCGTCGCAGACCTCCAGCAGCGTCTCGGCATTGCAGTCGCGCAGTCGGTACACCTTTCGCCGGGTCTTGATCTGCGCCACCTGGGTCAGGTCCTGGCCCCGCGCATACAGCTGTACCGCCTCGCGCAGCGGCCCGGGCACCTCCTCGACCGCCGTGCCGGCCAACGGCAGCCGAAGCTCGTCGCGGCTGCTGGCGCCAGCCGGGATCTTGAGGTGCCAGCCCGCGTCGCCGCCTCCGACTCGTCGTCGAAGCGTGATCCCCTCCCCTGCCAGCGCCAGTCCTGGCGTGTCGAAGTACGTCGCCTCCAGCTCGACTGACAACGGACCTTCGACGGTCGCCACGTCGTCGATCCTGGCGAGCTCGGGGACCTTGGCCCCGCGTGCTGCCTCGAACTTGTACTCGACCTCAGGGGGTACCGATGCCATGACCTCCCGTGTACCCGAGATCCCTTCGGCCAACACGGCGAGGGAACCGATCGGCTCGCAGGTGGTGTCAGCGACGGGATCGGCCGCGCCGGGGCCCGGTGCTCGCGAGCCGCCGGGTCTCAGGCTCCGGCTCGTGGCTCACGCTGGTGCGACGCATCCAGGTGGCGCAGTCGGAGATCGACTGCCGGAGGAGATCGACCAGCCGCCGGTCCGGATCGCGTACGGCGGCGTCGGCGATGCCCACGACGGCGGAGTGGACGATGTTCGGGGCACTGCGGCTGCCGAACCGCTTGAGCCGGCCGAAACCCACGCCGCAGAAGTCATATGCCCAGTCCCGCGCATCCGGTACGCCATCCAGCGCAGTCGAGACGCGGTCCGACACATGGTCGGCAGGGCGGCCCTCCAGTTCGTTCAGCACCTGCTCGCAGTGGAGCAGCCCGACCGCCGCCACGCGCTGCCGCTCGGCGGACGCGATCGGCAGCGCCGCCAGCGCGACCTCGCGGGCCAGCAGGGGGTCGATGCTCGGATCGGCCCGATTGAGGCCGATCACCTCCGGTGCCAGCGGTGCGATCTCGCGACGCGCTTCGTCGCTGACGTGGTCGTTGACCTCCCTGGCCAGGACGGCGAGCAGCGGGTGCGTGCAGTCCGGATGGTCGGACCATCGCTCGCCGGCGAGGTACGACGCAAACTCCATGAAGCAGGCACCCTTGCGCGGGTTGCGGTGCTTGCCCCGAGAAAGGACGGGAACCCCGTCCGGCATTCGATCGTGAGTCATGCTGACCAGCCCGAGTTGATGGTGCTCATGACGGGCACACGGGTGAACGGATACTTCACCAGTCTGCGCGCACCGACCCGCAGGGGCAACACCTTCGGAACCGGCCCGCCGCCCGGCGGAGCGGCGAGATCGCTCAGATCTACGAGGGGCTCATCATCCCGGTCGAGGACTGGCCCAGCAGCTTGGCCTTGGCCGACTCGAAGTCGTCCGCCGAGATCACGCCGCGATCGCGCAGGTCGGCGAGCTTCGCGAGCTCGTCGGCCACGCTGGACGGTTGCGCCACCTCGTTCACGTATTGGCGAAACTCCTGCTCGTTCCGCTGGGCGTGCTCGAGGGCCCGCTCGTGCATCGACCCACCGCGCGCGATCAGGTAGACAAGCACACCCAACCACGGCAAAAGGATCACGAACAGACACCACAGGCCCTTGGCCCAACCCGAAAGGGATCGGTCACTGAACAGGTCGGTCAGGATCGAAATGACCAACCAGAACCATGCAACCAGCAGCACGAACCAGAAAATCGCGCCGATGGCATCCCAGAAGTCCATCGCATATTCCTCACTATCCGGGCGTGATCCATGGCGATCTACGCGGGCTTCTGCGCCGATTCTCCGGCTCGCCGCTCGCGGCGGCATCACCCCCGCAAGGTGAGCCGCGAGGAGCACGCCGGCGGTCACCATGTCCCATGAGCGTGAACGAGGCGAGCTCGGCTCCAGTTGCAGCGGCGGCCGGGTC
Organism: Nocardioidaceae bacterium; assembly: GCA_035262905.1. Classification (GTDB taxonomy): domain Bacteria; phylum Actinomycetota; class Actinomycetes; order Propionibacteriales; family Nocardioidaceae; genus DATFRX01. The sequence continues at coordinate 5,434 of DATFRX010000035.1, read as the reverse complement.
CGGCCTCATCCTGCTGACACTCTCGTCGGGCCAGTTCCTCATGGCGCTGGACAGCTCGGTGATGAACGTGTCGATCGCCACCGTGGCCGACGACCTCGGCACCACCGTCACCGGCATCCAGACCGCGATCACGCTGTACATGCTCGTGATGGCCTGCCTGATGATCACCGGCGGCAAGCTGGGCGCGATCATCGGCCGCAAGCGCGCGTTCGCCCTGGGCTGCCTCATCTACGGCGCCGGATCGTTCACGACCTCGATCGCGCCGAACCTGACCGTGCTGCTGATCGGCTGGTCGCTGCTCGAGGGCATCGGGGCCGCCCTCATCATGCCCGCGATCGTGGCGCTGGTGGCGTCGAACTTCGGCCGATCCGAGCGTCCGCGCGCCTACGGACTGGTCGCTGCCGCCGGCGCCATCGCGGTGGCGATCGGGCCCCTGATCGGAGGGCTGGCGACGACGTACGCCTCGTGGCGGCTGGTGTTCGCCGGTGAGGTGCTGATCGTCCTGACCATCCTGGTTCTGGCCAGGCGAGTGGCCGACGTCCCACCGGAAACCGGGGTCCGCATGGACCTGATCGGAACGGTTCTGTCCGCCCTCGGTCTCGGGCTCATCGTGTTCGGGATCCTGCGGGCCGGCGAGTGGGGTTTCGTCTCGCCGAAGCCGTCGGCCCCCTCGTGGTTCGGGCTCTCGCCGGTGTTCTGGCTCGTCATCGCCGGGGGTGTCGTGTTGCTGGGCTTCCTGAGCTGGGAGCAGCGTCGGGCTCGGCAGGGCAAGTCGGTGCTGATCAATCCGGCGATCCTCGACAACCGGATGCTTCGCGGCGGCCTGACCTCCTTCTTCTTCCAGTACCTGCTGATGTCCGGCGTCTTCTTCGCCGTGCCGCTGTACCTGTCCGTCGCACTCGGTCTGACCGCGATCGAGACCGGCGTCCGGATCGTGCCGCTGTCGCTGACCCTCCTCCTCGCCGCCGCAGGCGTACCCAAGGTCTTTCCCGACGCGTCTCCGCAACGAGTGGTACGGCTCAGCTTCCTGTGCCTGTTCGTCGGGATCGTGAGCCTGACGGCGTCCCTGGACGTCGGAGTCGGTGCCGAAGTCGTGACGGTGCCGCTCCTGCTCGCGGGGCTCGGTCTCGGCGGGCTGGCATCGCAGCTTGGCAGCGTCACGGTCTCCGCCGTCCCGGACGAGCAGAGCGCGGATGTGGGCGGCCTCCAGAACACCGTGACATTCCTCGGCTCCGCGATCGGAACCGCCCTCGCGGGCGCCGTCCTGATCTCGGGCCTGACCACCTCGTTCCTGACCGGGATCCAGGACAATCCGGCCATCGACGAGAACCTCTCGTCGCAGGCCACCGTGGAGCTCGGTGGCGGGGTGCCGTTCATCTCCGACGACCAGCTCGATACCGCGTTGTCGGACGCGGGCGTCGACGAGGAGACCGCATCAGCCGTCATCGACGAGAACGAGGACGCGCGCATCGACGCCCTCAAGCTCTCCCTCGCCACCATGGCGGTGCTCGCGTTGATCGCGATGTTCCTCACCCGCAATGTCCCGACCCGGCAACCCAAGGCAGCAGCCACCAACGACGCTTCAGATGTGTGATGGCACGACCGGCGAGCCAAGGGCTTATGGTGGAATCACCGCGCATTCGGGGGCGAGGAGTGCTCTATCCATGGCTGAAGAGTCCGAGCAACCGAGAACGATCAAGCAAGAGGTTGCCCGCGACCAGCGACGGGCCGCCGAGCAGCGAGTGATCGCCGCCGATCACCGCCGGCAGGCCGATGCCGAGCGGGCGGCCGGCGACGCCACCCGAGCCGTCGAGGCCAGCCATCGGGAGCAGTCGGCCGCCGAGCGCAAGCGCGCCACCCAGCGTCGCCTCGTCGAGCGAGCGAGCGACGAGCAGGACCCAGACGGTCGGGAGCGCCTGGCCGACCAGCGTGACCGGGTCGCGGACGAACGCGACCGGCTGGCGGACGAACGCGAGGCCGCGGCCGACGAACGCGAGGCCGCGGCCGACGAGCGGGACCGTCGGGCCAACAAGCGCCAGCGCGCCGCCGACCGGCGCGACCACGACCAGAACAGCCGAGATCAGGTCGCCGACCGGCGCGACGCCGACTCCGAGGACCGCGAACGGATGGATCGCATCTACGACGGATAGGTCATCCGAAGTCAGGCCGGGCATCGCCACGACTCGGCTAGCTGTGAATCGAGGGCTTTCGGCTCTACCGGCCGCAGGGGCGGGGTACGCAATGCTGTCCGAGCCCGCAGGCCGGAGGAACCGCTGTCATGACGACCGTTCTGCGGCATTGGTGAGCCGCGATGAGGTGGCTCACGCGTGGGGGCATGTTCGTTCTCACCGCGGCACTTCTCGCTGCCTGCGGCGGTGGAGACGATAACCAAGCCCAGAAAGTTCCGGCCGCCGCCGACCCGGCGCCGAGCCCGGCCGCTCCAACCTCGGCGGCTCCGACCTCTGTCGCCCCGACCGACGTCCTCTCCGACGGCGAATTGGTCGACATCGGCGGGCGCTCGCTGTTCGTCAAGTGCGTCGGCGACAGAGCCGCGGGAAGACCCACGCTCCTACTGGAGGCCGGACTGACCGGTGACAGCCTGACCTGGGAGAAGGTCGTTCCGAGCCTGCCGCCAGGGGTCCGCACGTGCTCGTACGACCGGGCCAACACCGGCCGCAGCGACCCGGCGCCGACGCCGCGCACCGCTCAGGACGCTGTCGACGATCTCGACGCGCTCCTCAAGGCGATCGACGCCAAGCCGCCGTACGTCCTCGTCGGATTCTCGTTCGGGGGCATCATCACCCAGCTGTACGCCGCCGAGCATCCCCGTGACGTCAGCGGCATCGTGCTGGTCGAGTCCAACCACCCGGACGAGGCGCGCCAGTTCGAACAGCACCTCACCCAGGCCCAGATCGCCGCCGACCGGGCCTACCTGCGGGCGAATCCCGAGGGGATCGACATCTACCGCAGCTTCGACCAGGCCCGGAAGGCCGGACCGCTCCCCCACGTGCCGCTCGTCGTGGTGACGGCGACCCTCGGTGAAGACTGGCCGCCCAGCTGGGACGCGAAGCTGTTCGACAGACTGCGCGCCCAGCAGCAGGCGGACCTCGCCCACCAGGTCCCCGGCGGACAGCAGCTCTTCGCCCAGGGCAGCGGCCATGACGTGCCGTCCGACCGTCCGGACGTCGTCGTCAAGGCGATCAACAACGTGCTGCAGTGACGCCGGCGATCAGGGCTACAGCCGGATCGGACCTCGGGCCTTGATCTGGAGGACGAACGCCTCCGGCGGATTGTGCTGGCTGCACGCGATGAAGGTCACCGTGACGTGGTAGTGCCCGTGCCCGTGCGCACCCGCGTAGGCACCGGTGCCACGGACGATCCGGTAGTGCCCTCGCTCGCGCTGGCGGACCAGGCAGGTCGTCGCGTCGTGGAACCGGTGGCGCGCGGTCGCGTGATGCCGGATCACGAGCCGGCCCTTGGGGAAGACGAAGACGTCCTTGTGGTTGTTGACCACCTTGTCGAAGCCCTTGGCGTGTACCGGCCCGAAGCCGAGCACCGGCGGTGTGTTGTCCCTCGGATGCGTACTCAGCACCAGGAAGCGCTGGACGCGTACGTGCTGACCGCCGGCGCTCTGCGCAGCGGCGGACGTCATGGGCAACAGGAAGACCCCGAGAAGCATCACGGCCAATGCCACGACAGACAGCCGCGTTGGATTCTTGATTGCATGCATGGGAATCACCCAAAACTTCTCTCGCGCGTCGTCACCTCGAAGTGGCGGCGCGAATGAGTAGATGCTCTCGCGCTGAGCACGATCGCTGTGGACGCTAGACCTCGGATCTGCGCACGTCATGGGCCCAAAGTCCTCTGAGCGTCAGCGCTGGACCCGTTGTCCCCGGACCCTCGCAAAAGGTCACTCGTCCAGCCGGACCTTCACCCTGCGGAGACGATGCGCGGCGCCTCCACTGCGAAGCAGAATCGTCATATGCGCACGATCGGCAACATCCTCTGGTTCATCCTGGCGGGCTGGTGGCTCGCGCTCGGCTACGCCGTGGCCGGCGTGATCGCCTGCATCCTCATCATCACCATCCCGTTCGGAATCGCCGCATTCCGGATCGCCGGCTTCGTCGTCTGGCCGTTCGGTCGCACGGTGGTGCGCAAACCAGACGCGGGCTTCTGGTCGGTCATCGGGAACATCATCTGGATCATCGTGGTCGGCTGGGAGCTCGCGATCGGCCACCTGGTCGCAGGCGTACTGCTCTGCATCACGATCATCGGGATCCCTTTCGGCATCGCGTGCTTCAAGATGATCCCGCTGGCCCTGATCCCGCTCGGCAGCCAGGTCGTACCGCTGGACAGCGTGGACTACGACCCGTACGGCGTGCCAGTCCAAGGCAGCGAGTCGCCCGCGTAAGGACGCCTAGGCTGGTCAGATGCCGGCCGACTTCGCGATCACTCGTCTGTCCATCACCCCGGTCAAGGGACTGCTGCTCCACCATCCCCAGTCGATCGACCTCACGAAGCAGGGCGCTGTCGGCGATCGAAAATTCTTCCTCCTGGACGACGAGGGCAAGCTCCAGAGCTGCACGCGCAACGCCGGCCTGTACGGACTCAAAGCGATGTACCACAGCGAGTCTCGTCGGCTCGAGATCACCCGGGGAGACGAGGTACTGATCGGCGGCATCATCGAGTCCGCCGAGGCTGTCGACAGCGACCTGTGGGGAGTGCGCACGATCGAATCGGACGTCGTTGCCGATCCGATCTGGAGCAGCTTCTTCTCCGACATCGTCGGCCGTCGGGTCCAGCTGTTCCAGGCCCACGAGTCGGCCTACGACGTGCAGCCCGCAACCCTGCTCGGGACCGGCTCCGTGGCGGAGCTGGCCCGCCACGCAGGTGTTCCCGAGGTCGACTCCCGCCGCTTCCGGATGCTCATCGAGTTCTCCAGCAGCGAGCCGCACGTCGAGGACTCCTGGGATGGCGAGCTCCTCCAGGTCGGCGACGCACTCCTCCGCTCCGGCGGCCCGGTGCAGCGCTGCGCGGCCACCACTCGCAACCCCGACTCCGGGTCGGTGGATCTCCAGACCCTCCGCCTGATCATGGGCTACCGCGGCCGTCAGGACTCGGTGTTCGGGCCGGGCGCGAACTTCGGTGTGTACGCCGACGTCGTCGAACCCGGCACGATCTCGGTCGGCGACTGCATCAGGTTACCCTGACATCAAGCACGAGTGACGACGAAGTTGTCGAACTGCACCTCAGCTGGGCTCGACGCCTCTTCGCCATTCACGAACAGGCCGACGGTGCCGTTGCCGGTCGGGTTCTTGTCGGTTGCTTCGACGACCGGCCCGCCGTTCACCTCGAATTGAAGGTGGACCTGCGTCTGCGCTTCATCACTCTCGCAGGTGGCGGACAGCTTGTTTGTGCCACTCAGGTCTACCTG
>DATFRX010000034.1:0-2652 GCA_035262905.1 Nocardioidaceae bacterium | reverse complement strand
CTGTCCGACATGCTCAAGGGCAAGCAGGGTCGGTTCCGCCAGAACCTGCTCGGCAAGCGGGTCGACTACTCCGGCCGTTCGGTGATCGTCGTCGGTCCGCAGCTGAAGCTGCACCAGTGCGGTCTGCCGAAGCAGATGGCGTTGGAGCTGTTCAAGCCGTTCGTGATGAAGCGGCTGGTCGACCTCAACCACGCTCAGAACATCAAGAGCGCCAAGCGCATGGTGGAGCGGGCTCGTCCGCAGGTGTGGGACGTGCTCGAGGAGGTCATCGCCGAGCACCCGGTGCTGCTCAACCGGGCGCCGACGCTGCACCGCCTCGGCATCCAGGCCTTCGAGCCGCAGCTGATCGAGGGTAAGGCGATCCAGATCCACCCGCTGGTCTGCACGGCCTTCAACGCCGACTTCGACGGCGACCAGATGGCAGTTCACCTGCCGCTGTCGGCGGAGGCGCAGGCCGAGGCGCGGATCCTGATGCTGTCGACCAACAACATCCTGATGCCGGCCGACGGCCGACCGGTCACGATGCCGACCCAGGACATGATCATCGGCATCTTCTTCCTCACCATGCTGGGTGAGAACGAGCCGGGCGAGGGCCGGGCGTTCGCTTCGCAGTCGGAGGCGATCATGGCCTTCGACCGCGGGGAGATCCGGCTGCAGTCGCGGATCAAGCTGCGGCTCAAGGACGTCGTGCCGCCGGTCGGCTACGAGACGCCCGAGGGCTGGGAGCCGGGACAGCCGCTGCTGCTCGACACCACGCTCGGTCGCTCGATCTTCAACGACGCGCTGCCGGCGGACTACCCGTTCGTCAACGACGAGGTGTCGAAGAAGCAGCTCGGCGTGTTGGTCAACGACCTGGCCGAGCGCTACCCGAAGGTTGACGTGGCGCAGGCGCTGGACGCGCTCAAGGACACCGGGTTCCACTGGGCCACGCGCTCTGGTGTGACCATCTCGATCGAGGACGTGGTGACCCCCGAGCGCAAGTGGGAGATCCTCGCGACCTACGAGGACCAGGCCGAGAAGGTCCAGAAGCAGTTCGACCGCGGTCTGATCACCGACGAGGAGCGCCGCCAGGAGCTCATCGAGATCTGGACCCAGGCGACCAACGAGGTCGCGGGCGAGATGGAGAAGACCTTCGAGAAGACGAACCCGATCTTCATGATGGTCGACTCCGGTGCCCGCGGTAACTGGATGCAGGTCCGTCAGATCGCCGCGATGCGTGGTCTGGTGGCCAACCCGAAGGGTGAGATCATCCCGCGGCCGATCAAGGCCAACTTCCGCGAGGGACTGTCGGTGGTCGAGTACTTCATCTCGACCCACGGCGCCCGCAAGGGTCTGGCCGACACGGCGCTTCGTACCGCCGACTCGGGCTACTTGACCCGACGGCTGGTCGACGTCAGCCAGGACGTGATCATCCGGGAGGACGACTGCGGCAGTGAGCGCGGTCTGCTGAAGACCATCGCGGTGAAGACCGACGACGGCAAGCTGGTCTCGGCCGAGAACGTCGAGACCTCCGTCTACGCCCGGACCGCCGCGGTCGACGTCGAGCACCCCGACACGGGTGAGGTGCTCGTCCCGGCCGGCGGCGATCTGGGCGACGTCCAGATCGCGGAGCTGATCACGGCCGGAGTCGAGACGGTTCGGGTCCGTTCGGTGCTGACCTGCGACGCGCGGGTGGGCACCTGCGCCAAGTGCTACGGCCGGTCGCTGGCAAGCGGCACGCTCGTCGACATCGGCGAGGCGGTCGGCATCATCGCCGCCCAGTCGATCGGTGAGCCGGGCACCCAGCTGACGATGCGGACCTTCCACACCGGTGGTGTGGCCGGTGACGACATCACGCACGGTCTGCCGCGCGTGGTGGAGTTGTTCGAGGCGCGTACCCCCAAGGGCCGCGCTCCGATCTCCGAGGTCGCCGGCAAGGTCCGGATCGACGAGACCGACAAGACCCGCAAGGTCGTGATCGTGCCCGACGACGGTTCGGACGAGCACGCCCACCCGGTCACCAAGCGGGCCCGGCTCCGGGTCGCCGAGGGTGACTACGTCGACGTCGGCCAGCAGCTGACACACGGCACCCCGGAGCCGCAGGACGTGCTGCGGATCCTCGGTGTCCGGGCGGCCCAGCAGCACCTCGTCGACGAGGTCCAGGAGGTCTACCGCAGTCAGGGCGTGTCGATCCACGACAAGCACATCGAGATCATCGTCCGCCAGATGCTGCGCCGGATCACCGTGATCGAGCAGGGTGACGCCAACCTGCTGACCGGTGACCTGGTCGACCGGGTCCGGTTCGAGGAGGAGAACCGCCGGGTCGTGTCCGAGGGCGGCACCCCCGCCTCCGGCCGTCCGGTGCTGATGGGCATCACGAAGGCGTCGCTGGCCACCGAGTCGTGGCTGTCGGCGGCGTCGTTCCAGGAGACCATCCGGGTGCTGACCGACGCGGCGATCCACGCCAAGTCGGACGCCCTGATGGGTCTGAAGGAGAACGTGATCATCGGCAAGCTGATCCCGGCCGGCACCGGTCTGGAGCGCTACCGCAACATCCGGGTCGAGCCGACCGAGGAGGCGCGGGCGGCCGCGTACTCGATGGCCGGCTACGAGTCCTACGAGTACGACTTCGGCACTCCGACGAGTCAGTCGGTGGCGCTGGACGACTTCGGT
>DATFRX010000033.1:0-2838 GCA_035262905.1 Nocardioidaceae bacterium | reverse complement strand
CTCCAGGAGCGGCTGGTCCCGGCCGAACCGGGGCTGTACCGGCTGCGCGACGACATCGACCGCGACGTCAGCCGTACGCTGCCGCCGAACCTCGCCGACCGCGACGTGCGCTTCCTGCTGTCGGTCGAGATCTCGACGATCTACAAGCGCGCCGACCGGACCCGGAAGGTCCACCACCTGATCTACCTGCCGGACCTCGAGGCGGCCGCCCGGTTCAACCGACGGCTCGCCAGGGTCGGCAACATCGGCTCGGACGGCCGGCCGATCCTCGGTCTGGACTCGCGAGACCTGCTGGAGATCGTGCTCGACTCCAGCGACGGCGGCTATCTGGTTCCGGCGCATCTGTGGACGCCGTGGTTCGCGGTGCTGGGCTCCAAGTCCGGGTTCGACGCGGTCGAGGACTGTTACGCGGACCTGGCCGACCACATCTTCGCGGTCGAGACCGGGCTGTCCAGCGACCCGGCGATGAACTGGCGGCTGTCGTCGCTCGACCGCTACCGACTGGTCAGCAACTCCGACGCCCACTCGCCGCCGATGCTCGGCCGCGAAGCGACTGTGTTCGACACCGACCTGGACTACTTCGCCGTACGCCGGTCGCTCGAAACCGGCGACGGTCTGGCCGGCACCATCGAGTTCTTCCCTGAGGAGGGGAAGTACCACACCGACGGCCATCGCAAATGCGGCGTACGGCTGACGCCGCTCGAGACTCAGGCGCACCACGGACTGTGTCCCGAGTGCGGCAAGCCGGTGACGGTCGGCGTGCTAAGCCGCGTCGAGGAGCTCGCCGACCGGCCCGAGGGATTCCGGCCCGACGACGCCCCGGAGGTACGAAGTCTGCTGCAACTGCCGCTGATCATGAGCGAGCTGCTCGGTGTCGGACCCAAGTCGAAGCAGGTCACCGGACAGATCGCCGGGCTGACGGCCGCACTGGGGCCGGAGCTGGACATCCTGCAGAACGTGCCCGTCGACGACATCAAGGGCCACTCGCCGCTGCTCGCCGAGGCGGTCGACCGGCTGCGTCGCGGCGAGGTGATCCGGGAAGCGGGCTTCGACGGCGAGTACGGAGTCATCCGCCTGTTCGAGCCCGGCGAGCTGTCCCGCCTCGAAGCGGTCACGGCGCCGGCGCTGTTCGAGGGGTATGAACCCAGCGAGTCCACCTCAACCCCAGGCGATGATCCGTCTCTTGTGGTCCGACGATCCGCCGACAAGCTGCGGTCAGATGGTGGCGACGGAGCGGATCGTCGTGACACAAGTGATGGATCATCGACGCCAGCCAGTGGGGCCTCAGCAAGTCGGCGGGTGGTGCCGGGTACCCCGACTTCTCTGCTCGACGGACTGGACGCTGATCAGCGGACGGCTGCTGCTGCTGATCGGGGGCCGTTGCTGATCGTGGCGGGGCCTGGGACTGGCAAGACGCGCACGCTGACGCATCGGATCGCGCACGTGGTCAGCACGGGTGCGGTTGCGGCCGAGCGGTGTCTTGCGGTCACGTTCACCCGACGGGCGGCCGCGGAGCTCGCTGAGCGGCTCGAGGCGCTGGTGCCGGAGCAGGCCGGCTCGATCACGGTGGCGACCTTCCACTCGCTCGGGCTGCAGATCCTGCGGGAACAGGCGGGGCGTGCGGGTCTGCGGCCGGACTTCGCCGTCGTCGACCGATCGCGGCAGCGGGCACTGGCGGCCGAGGCATACGGCGAGCGCTACCGGGAGCTGCTGCGGGAGCAGAACCTGGTCGACTTCGACGAGCTGATCGAGCTGCCCGTGCAGCTTCTGGAGTCCGATCCGGACCTGGTCGCGGCCTATCGCGAGCGGTTCGCCTTCGTCTGCGTCGACGAGTACCAGGACGTCGACGAGAAGCAGTACCGCCTGCTCCGGCTGCTCTCGCCGCCCGACGGCGATCTGACCGTGATCGGCGATCCCGACCAGGCGATCTACCGCTTCCGCGGCGCCGACGTCGGGTTCTTCCTGCGCTTCGAGGCGGACTTCCCGACGGCGCGTACGGTGCAGCTCGGCCGCAACTATCGCTCAAGCGCGCCGATCCTGGCCGCGGCCCGGCAGGTCATCGAGCCGACCACGCTCGTACCCGATCGGGTGCTGCGACCGGTCGGCCGCCACGGCACTGCGCTGGTCGGCGTCCACCAGGCCGCGTCGGAGGGTGCCGAGGCGGCGTTCGTCGCGCGCACGATCGAGCAGGTGCTCGGCGGTGCGTCGTTCCACGCCTTCGACAGCGGGCGGGTCGACTCCGACGGCACCGACGGACTCGACTTCTCCGACTTCGCGGTCCTCTATCGCACCGATCGGCAGGCCCGGGCCGTGATGGAGGCACTGACGCAGGCCGGGCTGCCGTTCCAGAAGCGGTCGCACGATCGACTGTTGGATCGGCCCGGTGTCGAGGCGCTGCTCGACGAGCTCACCTTCGTGCCGGGGGAGCCGGCTTCGGCGCCGGACGTGCTCGGCCGTCTCCGACAGGCCGCCGATGCGGTGCTCGAGCGAAGCCCGGTCGTCGACCGAGAGGAGACCGCCGTCGAGACGTACGCCGCGATCGAACTGCTGACGCCCCTGGCCGAGCGCTGCGGCGACGACCTGGCGGCGTTCCGAAGCGAGATGGCGCTCGGCGTCGAGGTCGACACCTGGGACCCGCGGGCCGACCGGATCTCGCTGCTGACCCTGCATGCCTCGAAGGGCCTCGAGTTCCCGGTGGTGTTCATCGTCGGGTGCGAGGACGGCTTCCTGCCGATGCGATGGGGCGGTGCCTCTGACGACGGCGACGAGGAGCAGATCCGCGAGGAGCGACGACTGCTCTTCGTCGGCATGACCCGCGCGCAGCGCCACCTCTACCTC
>DATFRX010000032.1:0-2120 GCA_035262905.1 Nocardioidaceae bacterium | reverse complement strand
TCAGGTCGAACTTGGCAGTCTCGGCGTCGGGCAGGTCGCCGAACAGCTGCCGGGTGAATCCGACCAGCGCCATGCCGAGGATCGCGATCATGAAGAAGTACGCCGGGAACGCGAACGCGGTGCCGGACTCACGTACGCCGCGCAGGTTCATCGCGGCCAGGAAGATCACGGCCCCGACCGCGAGCGAGACCTGATGCCCCTCGAGCGGCCGGATCGCGCTCGCGGCGTACTGCGCGGCGGACGCGATCGACACCGCGACGGTCAGGACGTAGTCCACCAGGAGGGCGCTGGCGACCGCAAGGCCCGCGGTCGAGCCCAGGTTGGTCGTCGAGACCTCGTAGTCGCCGCCGCCGCTCTGGTAGGCCTGGACGTTCTGGCGGTAGGACGCGACCACCGTCAGCATCACGATGGCGACGCCGATCGCGACCTTCCAGGAGAACGTGTACGCCGCGACGCCGGCGATCGACAGCATGAGGAAGATCTCGTCCGGCGAGTACGCCACGCTCGACAGGGCGTCGCTGGCGAACACGGGCAGCGCGATCCGCTTCGGCAGCAGCGTCTCGTGCAGCTGCGTACTGCGAAGCTTGCGGCCCAGCAGCAGACGCTTGGCCGAATCGGCGATGCCCACGTGGTGGGATGCTAGCGCCTGGCAGGCCGCTCACCAGCCAGGCGCTAGCATCAGCGTGCTGGCATCGCACCATCACGGGAAGGTCACAGTGCACGTCGTGATCATGGGGTGTGGCCGGGTCGGATCGACGCTGGCGCGCAACCTCGAGCAACGCCACCACACCGTGGCCGTCATCGACCAGCGCCCGGATGCCTTCCGGCGGCTCGGACCGACCTTCTCCGGGACCACCGTGACCGGCTTCGGGTTCGACCGCGAGGTGCTGCTGCGGGCCGGCATCGACCGCACCGACGCCTTCGCCGCCGTCTCGAGCGGCGACAACTCCAACATCATCTCGGCCCGCGTGGCGCGTGAGCAGTTCGGCATCCAGACCGTGGTGGCCCGGATCTACGACCCCGGTCGCGCCGAGGTCTACGAGCGGCTCGGCATCCCCACCGTGGCGACCGTGACCTGGTCGGCCGACCAGGTGCTCCGGCGACTGCTGCCGGAGGACGCCGAGCCGCTGTGGCGCGATCCGTCGGGCACGGTCCGGGTCGACCAGATCCCCACCCCGCTGGCCTGGGTCGGTCACACCGTGCTCGAGATGCAGGACACGACCGGCGCCCGGGTCGCCTTCCTGACCCGGCTCGGATCGGGCATGATCCCCGATCGCAACACCGTGATCCAGGAGGGCGACCTGCTGAACCTCTTCCTGCTCGATGAGCGCACCGCGACCGTCCACGCGGCGCTGGCCGCCGGACCGAGGGAGGAGTGATGCGGGTCGCCATCGCGGGTGCCGGGGCCGTCGGCCGGTCGGTCGCCCAGGAGCTGCTGGAGAACGGTCACCAGGTCCTGCTGATCGACAAAGACCCCCGGGCGATCAAGTCCGACGTCGTACCCAACGCCGAATGGCTGCTGGCCGACGCCTGCGAGCTGTCCTCGCTCGAGGAGGCCGGCATGGGCACGTGTCAGGTGGTGATCGCCGCCAGCGGAGACGACAAGGTCAACATCGTGGTCTCGCTGCTGGCCAAGACCGAGTTCGCCGTCGGCCGTACCGTCGCCCGGGTCAACCACCCCAACAACGAGTGGCTGTTCACCGAGGCGTGGGGCGTCGACGTGGCGGTTTCGACGCCGCGTCTGATGTCGGCGCTGGTCGAGGAGGCGGTCACGATCGGCGATCTGGTACGGCTGTTCACCTTCCGGCAGAGCAGCGCTAACCTGGTCGAGCTCACCCTCCCGCGGGACTCGCCGTACGTCGGCGAGCGGGTCGGCGAGATCCCCTGGCCAACCGATGTCGCGCTGGTGGCCATCCTGCGCGACGGCGGCATCCACACCCCCGACACCGATCGGTCCCTCGAGTTCGGCGACGAGCTGCTGTTCGTGGCGGCCGAGGACCAGGAGGGGCCGCTCGCGTCGCTGCTGTCGCCACACGCCCATCCGGCCGGCGACGGCTGAGTCGGCGCTAGGCCGCCTCTGGCTCCCGGCCCGCGAGCGGGGTGTGGTTGCGGCTGAGGAG
>DATFRX010000031.1:0-3731 GCA_035262905.1 Nocardioidaceae bacterium | reverse complement strand
TGCACCTGTACAACAACGAGCAGCGGGTCTTCGACGCAGCGGCGAAGGGCTCGGCCAGCCTGCGGTGGACGGTTGACCTGGTCCGGTCGGACGGGACGCCGATGCAGTACACCCGTCATGACACCTACGCCAGCGCGTCCGACATCACGTACGCGACGCTGTGGGATGTCTACAACGACATCTGGCGGATTGTCAGCAACAAGTTCGCCGACGTCCGGGTCACCAACGTCCATCTGCAGGGCAACCTCGATCAGGCCTACCGCGCCTTCGAGGTCGGCAAGGTGCAGCGCTTCGAGGACGGCCACTGGACGACGATCAAGTCGGGCGGCACGATTCAGGCCACCTCCGGCGGGATGCTGCGGCTGCGGGCGTGGCTGGCGCCGCACACCGACAGCGCCTCGGTCGGTCGCTGGGTCGGCCTCAAGGTCCCGGTCGGTCACTATGCCGCCAAGCGCGTCGGTGAGCTGAAGGTCAGCGGTGGCGCATCGACTTCGGTGAAGTCCAAGCCGGACTCGCTGAAGCAGCTGCTCGATTCGATGCACTCCGCGCCGCTCAATGCCTCGGTCTGGGGCACGGTCCAGGTCCGTACGCCCGCCGGTCCGCAGCTGAAGCAGGCACACGCGGCCGCACCGGCGCTGGTCAGCGGCAAGATGTCGGTCCGGGTCAAGATCGCACCCTGACCCACAGCGAGTCGGCACCTCCCGGGTCCGAACGGGTCCGGGAGGTGCCGACGCCACTACTGCGGCTCACCCTCGCAGCACGACGCCTTGAACTTGCAATGCGGACACAGCCATCGGGTCCGTACGGGCTCGAACTCCTGGCCGCAGTTGTCGCACTGGATCATCCGTCGACCGTACGCGCGGTCATCGAGCCGTGTCGTCGCGACGCGCCCCGCCGTACGAGAGTGAGGAGCGCAGGACGAGTCACGCGACGTCATCGGAAGTCATGACTTGGGGGACTCGTCCACAGAGCGGGTCGCCTCGAGGATTCTCTGATCGGTCGCGGCTCGTGTAAAGATCGCCTGATGCGCTCCAAGGTGACCAGACCAGTACTCGCGGCGGCAGCGGTGTTCGGTCTCGTGATCGGCTCCGCGCAGACCCTTCCGCAGTCGGATGCGGTGGCTGCTGCTCCGGACACGACCGGCTCGGCCGGCATCGGCGACCCGTACTTCCCGAACTACGGCAACGGCGGCTATCGCGTCGGCCACTACGACGTCCGGGTGGCCTTCCAGCCCAAGACCGAGCGGCTGCACGGCGTGACGACGATCAAGGCCCGGGCGACCCAGCCGCTGACCCGCTTCAATCTCGACCTGATGCTGTCGGCGTCGAAGGTGAAGGTCAACGGTCACCGGGCCCGCTTCCGGCACCGCGGTCACGAGTTGCGGGTGTGGCCGGCGCACCGGATCCGCAAGGGCGAGCACATGCGGGTCAAGGTGGTCTACGCCGGCGTCCCGAAGAACCAGCGCGACCATGGCATCCGGCCCTGGATCACGACGTCGGACGGCGCGGTCGCTCTGGGCCAGCCGGAGATCGCGGCCTGGTGGTTCCCGAGCAACGACCATCCCCGCGACAAGGCGAGCTTCGATCTGCGGATCACGGTTCCGCGCGGTCACCAGGCGATCAGCAACGGCCGACTGATCGGCGTGCACCGTACGCACGCGAAGTCCACCTGGCACTGGCGGATGCCCAAGCCGATGGCGACCTACCTCGCGTTCGCCGCGATGGGCCACTACGACATCATGCGCGGCAAGACCCGGTCCGGCCGGCCGTACCTCTACGCGGTGTCCAAGACGCTCAACAAGAAGGTCCAGCGCCACTCGCGCAAGGCGATGCGCAAGACCGCGGCCGCGACGGAATTCCTGACGAAGACCTGGGGACGCTACCCGTTCGGGCAGATCGGCGGCGTCGTGCCGAGCGGCAACTTCGGCTACGCGCTGGAGAACCAGACCCGGCCGGTCTACGACTCGGTCTGGTTCCAGTTCGCCCCGGTCAGCTCGGTCATCGTCCACGAGATGGCGCACCAGTGGTTCGGCGACGCGGTGTCACTGCGACGGTGGCAGGACATCTGGCTCAACGAGGGCTTCGCGACCTACTCCGAATGGCTGTGGGCGGCGCACAACGGCGGTGACTCGGCCAACAAGCGGTTCCATCGCCACTACCGCCGGGCCGGCCCGCACAGCTCGTTCTGGGACCTGCGGATCGGCGATCCCGGGCCGCATCGGATCTTCGCCAACCCGGTCTACGTGCGCGGCGCGATGACCGCACACGCGTTGCGCCTGCGGGTCGGGTCGAAGGACTTCTTCCGGATCGCCCGGCGCTGGGTGCAGCACAACGCCGACGGTGTCGGGTCGACCCCGGAGTTCAAGCGGCTCGCCGAGCGGGTCAGCGGTGAGCAGCTCGACGGCTTCTTCCACGCCTGGTTGTTCAGCAAGGACCGGCCGCCACTGCCACACTGACGCCTGTCGCCGGGCTCGGCTCGGGCTTACGGTGGAGTCATGACAGCCGAGGTGCTGAGTGAGCTCGCCGCGGCGTTGCCGTCCGAGTCCCTGCTGACCGATCGCGATCTGATCGAGTCGTACCGCTACGACCGGGCGACGTTCTGCGAGGCGGGGCAGCCGCTCGTCGTCGTACGCGCCCGTGACGTCGACCAGGTCAGCGCCACCATGCGGATCGCGTCGAAACATCGGATCCCGGTCGTGCCGCAGGGTGCCCGCAGCGGACTGTCCGGCGCCGCGAACGCGATCGACGACTGCATCGTGCTCAGCCTCGAAGCGATGAAGGACATCATCGAGATCGACGTGCCGAACCGGGTCGTCGTCACGCAGCCGGGCATCTACAACGCCGACCTGTCCCGCGCCGTCCTCGAGCACGGGTTGTTCTACCCGCCGGACCCGAGCAGCTGGGAGTTCTGCTCCATCGGCGGCAACCTGTCGACCAACTCCGGTGGGCTGTGCTGCGTGAAGTACGGCGTGACGACCGACTACGTGCTCGGGCTGGAGGTCGTACTCGCCAGCGGTGAAGTACTTCGCACCGGCCGCCGCACCGTCAAGGGCGTCGCCGGCTACGACCTGACCAAGCTGTTCGTGGGTTCGGAGGGCACCCTCGGCGTGATCACCGAAGCGACCCTGATGCTGCGGCCCGCGACCCAGTTGCCGCTGACCGTCGCCGCGACCTATGCGGAGGCACGTGACGCGGCCGCGGGCGTGTCGGCGGTGATCGCGAGTGGGATGGTGCCGAGCCTGCTGGAGTTCATGGACCGGACCAGCATCCAGGCGGTCAGCAGCAGCTTCAAGCTCGGCTTCGGCGAGGAGGTCGGCGCGCTCGTCATCGCCCAGTCCGACGCGGGCGAGGTGCAGGGCAAGGCCGACATCGAGACGATCGCGAAGTGCCTCGAGTCCGCCGGCGCGGCCGAGCTGATCATCGCCGAGGACCAGGCCGAAGGCGAGCTGCTGCTGGCGGCCCGTCGTCAGGTGATCCCGGCGTTCGAGGAGATCGGGGCGATGCTGATGGACGACGTCTGTGTGCCACGCGATCGGCTGGCGCAGCTCGTCGAGGGCGTCGAACGGCTGTCGGACGAGGTCGGGCTGACCGTCGGCGTCTTCGGTCACGCGGGCGACGGTAACTTCCACCCCGGCGTGATCTTCGACGCCGACGATCCGCAGCAGCGCGCCGCCGCCCAGCAGGTCTTCGCCGACATCATGCGGCTCGGACTTCAGCTCGGCGGCACCATCA
>DATFRX010000030.1:0-5489 GCA_035262905.1 Nocardioidaceae bacterium | reverse complement strand
GGTCTTCTCGGCGAGCGTCCCGTTGGCTCGCCGCAAGACGTCCTTCACGACCGTGGCCCGGATGCCCACGATCAGCTTCTTCTGGTGCGTGACACGCACGACCTCGCGGAAGTGCTCGCCCTCGTCCGTGCCCCGGTATCGGAACACCAGCCCGGGACGCAACGGGAAGTACGGGTTGCGCACCGGATGGCTGAAGTCCGCGTTCCGGATGTCCGGCTCATGCGCTCGCGCGCTACGGCTCTGCAGGCTGGCGCCCTGGCCGCCACTCGACTTCGACGCATTGGCCGCCGCCACGATCCCTACCGCCAGGACCGCGGAGAGGCCGACCGCTGCCATCGACTTGCTTCGCATGATGGGTTCTCCAATCGTCTGGAACTCGAACGTCCCAGTTCGACGCTGAACCCATCCTGAACCTTCAGGCGGCGGTCAGGACTCCGTGCTGAGCACGTCTGCGAGGTCGTACTTGACCGGCTCCTCGAGCTGCTCGTACGTGCACGACTCGGGCTCTCGATCGGGCCGCCACCGGACGAACTGAGCCGTGTGGCGGAACCGAATGCCCTCCATGTGGTCGTAGCGCACCTCGACGACCCGTTCCGGTCGGAGCGGCACGAACGACAGGTCCTTGCCGGTGTTCCAGCGGCTGGTCTCGCCTGCTCGTGGCGTACGCGCGCCCTCCTCCTGACGCGCCCAGGCCCACGGGTGTTCGTCGAACGTCGTGACCAGCGGCTGCATCTCCTCGAACAGCTCCTTGCGCCGCGCCATCGGGAACGCCCCGATCACGCCGACGCTGGCCAGCTCGCCCTCGTCGGTGTAGAGGCCCAGCAGCAGCGACCCGATCGCGTCCGGCCCGCTCTTGTGGACCCGGTAGCCCGCGACCACACAGTCGGCGGTGCGCTCATGCTTGACCTTGAACATCGAGCGCTTGTCGGGCAGGTAGAGACCGTCGAGCGGCTTGGCGATCAGACCGTCCAGACCGGCGCCCTCGAACTGGTGGAACCACTGCTCGGCCAGGTCGCGATCCGTGGTCGCCGCCGTGAGATGGATAGGCGGCTGCGCCGGCGCCAGCGCTTCGACCAGGGCTGTCCGCCGATCGGCGAACGGCACCTTGGTGTAGTCGGTGTCGTCCAGCGCGAGCAGGTCGAAGGCGACGAAGCTGGCCGGCGTCTGCTCCGACAGCAGCTTGACCCGGCTCGCGGCCGGATGGATCCGCATCTGCAGCACCTCGAACTCCAGGCGGTCGCCCGACTCGCCGACGACGATGATCTCGCCGTCGACCGCGCACCGCTCCGGAAGGTTCTCGCGTACCGCCTCGACCAGCTCCGGGAAGTACCGAGTCATCGGCCGCTCGTTGCGGCTGCCGATCTCGACCTCGTCGCCGTCTCGGAAAATGATCGACCGAAATCCGTCCCACTTGGGTTCGAAGCTCAAATCGCCGTCGGGAATCTGCTTGACTGCCTTCGCCAGCATCGGAGGCACTGGCGGCATGACCGGAAGACGCATGGCGCCATTGTCACCGATCGGCGCCGTTCGTACGCTTGAGGCAGGAGCGTGATGCTCATGTATGACGTGGTCCTACTGATCGAGCGCCAGCTCACCGAGCTTGACGCGCAGCAGGTGTCCAGCCTGCACGAGGAAATCGAGGACACGGTGGGCTATCACGTAGTCCTCCCGGTCGAAGAGGCCGCCGCCCGCATGGAGAGCTCGATGGGCTCCCTGCTGGGACCGGAGTTCGTGCCGCCGACCGCCCCGATGTCCGGCGAGGAGCTGGTCCGCCTGCAGAACGAGTGCGAGGACTCGGCGCGGCGCAGCATGGCAGCCACGATCGACCTGCTCGAGGGCACCGGCCATCATGCCGACGGCCGCTGCACCAACCGCGACCCGATCGAGACGCTCGCGGCCATGGTCAAGGAGCACCAGGCCTCCGAGGCGATCATCCTGACCGAGCCGCACGTCGTGAAGGAGTTCTTCCACGTCGACTGGACCTCGCGGGCGCGCCGGAAGCTGAAGGTGCCGATCCTCCACCTGCTGGAACACGAGACGTTCGAGGAGCAGTCCGAGGGCCCGGTCATCTGACTCGAAACCCTGTCTGACCGGGATCAGCGGGATCCGTGCTGGGATACCAGGCGGTATACTTCTGAGTATGACGTCCACGACGATCAAGGTGCCGACAGAGCTGCGCGACCGGCTCGCCGAGCTCGCCAAACGCGAACACACGACGCTTGCCGGCGCGATCGCACGATCCCTCGACCGAGCCGAGACTGCCGCATTCTGGGAGGACGTCCGCGGGACCATGAGCGGAGCCGTGGCGCAGGCGTTGGCGACCGACGACGCCGAACGGCTCGCCAGCACCCTGACCGATGGACTCGACCCCGACGAGGACTGGACCGACGTCCTGTGAGGCGCGGCGACATCTACCTGTGCGACTTCGGCGAGCCGATCGGCCACGAGCAGGGATTCCGGCGCCCAGCGCTGATCGTCTCCCACGACGAGATGGCCGGACACGGCCTACCCGTCGTCCTCCCGATCACACGTACTCGACGCGGCTACCCCACCCACGTCGAGCTGGAGGACGTCCTTCCCATCACTAGCTACGTTCAGTGTGAACAGATCCGTACGATCTCCTCCCAACGCCTCGTCCGGCCGGTCGGCACCGTCGGCGGCGTCACCATGATGCGGATCGATCAGATCCTCCGGAGGATCCTTGCCCTCTGACCGAACGCCGCATCGAACAAGGTGCCGTCGCGACTGATCGGATGCGCGGATTGCGGAGACGGCATAGGAGGATGCTGCCGTGACGTATCTCGATGACACGATCCAGCAGGAAGCCGCTGTACTGCGCGAGGCGCTCGGCCTCGACGTCGAGGCCGCGGTCGAGAGGCTGCGCAGGGCCGAGCGGGTCCATCTGGTCGGCACCGGCACCAGTCAGCATGCGGCCGAGCTGGGGGTCTGGATGCTCCGCCGCTGCGGGCTCGACGCGACCTGGTGGTCGTCGGCCACGGCGGCCCGCGCCGCGCAGTGGCGGGACGACCCGGTCGTCGTGATCTCGCATACCGGCGAGACCGCGTTCGCGCGGACGGTACGCGAGCAGGTGCTGCGATCGGACCCGGCGAAGCTGATCACGCTGACCGGGCCGACGGCGGGCTGGCCGGAGGCGCTCCAGGTCGCGCCACGCGAGAAGTCCGAGACCTACACCACCAGCTACACCGCGGTCCTGCTCGTGCTCGCCAGGGTCGCCGGTCGGCTCGGCGCGCCCGAGTTCACCGACGACGCGTTGTCCCACGCGGTGGATGCGGTGGCGGACGCGGCATCGGCTCCGCCGCCGAACGTGTCCGGCCAGGCCTCGGTCGTTGTGACCGGCGCCGGACCGAGCGCGATCACGGCCCGCGAGGGAGCCCTCAAGCTTCGGGAGGCGGCCCGAGTGCATGCGGTGGGCTACGAGGCGGAGTACCTCCTGCACGGCTCGGCCGTACCCCTCGGATCGGGTGACGAATTGATCCTGCTGCAGCCCGCGGCGGACGACGACGGGCTTGTGAGTGCCGCCGGCGAGGCAGCCGAAGCCGATGGGATCACCGTGTACGACGTGTCGACCGACGTCGAGCTCGACACCGTCCTCGTCCAGCTCCCGTTGACCGTACGGCTCCAGGCGCTGGCCTCGAAGCTGGCGGACGCCCGCGGTCAGAACCCCGACGTCGTGATCACCGGAGCGTGGTCGAACGAGCGGATGTGGTCCCTTGGCGGACCGTCCACGTCACTCGGCTGACACCACGGCGTGCACCTCGTCGAGCATCGCCTGCTCGCCCTTGCTGACCCGCTCCGCATGGAACCCGAGGAAGCCGCCCTCCTTGGCAGCGTTGGCGGCGGCCTGCGCCGTCGCAACGATCCAGCGGCCGAATGCCGCCGTCTCCTCGGCGGTCGCCTTCGCCGCGACCATCTCGTGGACCGCACGCAGCTCGGTCAGCACCTGCTCGCCGCTCGGTGCCTCTCCCTCGGTCGTCGGGCGGTAGCCCCTCAGCGGATTCTGCTTCTGCTGGACCTGGGCCTGGATGTCGAGGGCGATCTCGGTTACCAACTGCTCTCGACTGGGCGGGTTCGTGGCCGACCGGAGCGTCGCCATCGTCTCCTTCGCGGCCTCGATCGGACCGCCCGGGTCCGCCAGCGAGATCGCCAGGCCCGCGACGAACGGCGCACGCACGATCCGGCTCCATTCGTCCTCGGGGAAGTCACTCTTGGTCGTCACGACTCGTCCTTTCGTCCGGAGCTGGCAGTGGACCGCGGGCCGTGACACCGATGGTAGGACGACCGGTGGCCGCGCCCGGCGACCGACTCCGGTCGCCGGGCACTGGCCGGTCGGTCAGGTCGTCCAGGTGGCCGGCGGCTTGGCCGGGTTGTGCAGCCAGGTGTCGAAGAAGCCGTCCAGGTCGCGCCCGGAGACCTCCTCGAACACGGCCTGGAAGTCCTCCGAGGTCGCGGACGAGTTGTCGTAACGCTGCAGCCACAGGTGGGTGCCGGCGAAGAACGTCTGGTCGCCGAGCTCCACCCGCAATGCATGCAGCGTCGCGGCACCACGGTCGTAGATCTGGTCGAGGAAGATGCCGTCCGGACCGGGGTCGGCGATCGGAACCGACCAGTAGTCGCTGTCCGCCGGCTCGGCGTTGTACCAGTCGTTGTAGGCCTCCTGCGCGGTCCCGAGGCCACGCTGCTCATTCCACATCCAGGTCGCGTAGGTCGCCCAGCCCTCGTTGAGCCAGATGTCCTGCCAACGGCGCGGACTGACCGCATCGCCGAACCACATGTGGGCCAGCTCGTGCGCCACGGTGCCCTCGCTGGCGCGGCTGGAGTAGATCGGCCGGGTCTGGTTCTCCAGCGCGTAGCCGACGCTGTCGTTGTCCACGACCGCCCCGAACGAGTTGAACGGGTAGGGGCCGAACTTGCTCTCGTAGAAGTCGATCATGGCGGCCTGCCGCGCCAGGCTCGCGTTCGTGGTGGCGAGCGCGCTGGCGCTCAGCTTGGTGTCGACGGCGTCCACGATCGGCACGCCGCTGCCCGAGTAGTACGTGTCGCGCAGCTGGAAGTCGCCGACCGACGCGGATGCCAGGTAGCTGGCCATCGGGTCCGGCGCGTCCCAGAACCAGGTCGTCTTGCCCTTGCGGGTGTTCGCCGGCTTGGACTGCAGGCCGTTGGCCACCGCGACCTTGCCCTCGGGAACGGTGATCGAGTAGGTGTAGGTCGCCTTGTCGGACTGGTGGTCGTTCACCGGGAACCAGGTCATCCCGCCGTCGGGCTCGTTGGCCACCATGGCGCCGTCCCGGGTGGTGACCCATCCGTACAGCGTGTCCTCGATGTCACGCGGCCGGGTGGTCGTCCCGCCATAGTTCACCACGACCTGAAAGGACTCGCCCTGCGGGATCTTGGGCCGGGGCTGGACGGTGAGCTCCCAGACCCGCGCGGCGTCGTCCTGCACCTGCCAGTACGCGGCGCCGTCCACCACA
>DATFRX010000029.1:0-2720 GCA_035262905.1 Nocardioidaceae bacterium | reverse complement strand
CAGGATGTCGGCGGACCGGCGCGGCCATGGCGTGGTGCTGACCGTGATGGGTTCGCCGTAGACGACGTCGACCCGGTGGCCGCGTGGCGGCAGATCGCTGACCGACGTGCCGGGCAGCCGGCTCCCGAAGACCGCGACCGGTACGACCGGCGCGCCAGTCACGGTGGCGAGGTAGGCCCATCCGCGCTTGACGAACCGGCCGTCGCCCGCGCCACGACTGCCCTCGGGATAGATCGCGAGTGCCTTGCCGTCGCGCAGGACTCGCAGGGCGCGCTTGACCGCGAGCGGATCGACGTTGAACCGGTCGAGTGGGATCTGCCCGCCCGCCCGCAGGATCGGCTTCAACGGGCCGCTGAACATCTCGCGCTTGATCATCGCGTGGACGGTCCGCGGCGCCGTGACGACGAGCAGCGGGCCGTCGAGATAGCCGACGTGGTTGGGCGCCAGCAGCACCGGCCCCTGACGAGGCACGTGGTGGTCGTCATGGATACGGACGTCGTACCACCTCCGCAGCACCGCCGACGCGCCCGGGCGGCCGACCCGGAGGAAGCGGTCCCGCAGGGGTTCGACGTCGTGCGTGCGGGGCAGGTCGTGATGTGACTGCCTCATGGCCGCCGGGTCCCGGACTCGGCAGGCAGTTCCTTGACCATCGCGACGATGCGGTCGATCACGTCTTCCAACCCCAACTCCGTCGTGTCGACGACGACCGCGTCGGCTGCCTGGGTCAGCGGCGACGCGGCTCGTGTTGAGTCCAGGGTGTCACGGCGAGCAAGGTCCGCCTCGGTGGCGCCGACCTGGTCCGCCGCTCCTCCGGTCTCCGCATGCCGACGCGCGGCGCGCTGGGCCGACTCCGCGGTCAGGAACACCTTCAGATCGGCATCGGGCGCCACGACGGCTCCGATGTCCCGCCCCTCGACGACCACGCCGCCGTCCCCGATCAGCTCACGCTGCAGGGCAACCAGCTGACGCCGCACCGCCGGCACGGCGCTCACGGCGCTGACGGCGGCGGTGACGTCCGGTCCCCGGATCGGGCCGGCGACATCGACCCCGTCGGCCGAGATGGCCGGCCGCCGCGGGTCGGTGCCCACCTCGAGGCGTACGCCAGAAGCAGCGGCTGCGACGGCGTCCGGGTCGTCGATGTCGACCGCATGCTCGAGCATCGCCCAGGTCACCGCGCGGTACATCGCACCAGTGTCGAGGTAACGCAGCCCGAGCCGTCCGGCGACGCCGCGCGCCGTCGTCGACTTGCCGGACCCGGACGGACCGTCGACGGCGATGACCAGGTCGCTCCACCGCGTGCCCTCGGGACTCATCCGGTTCCTTTCACCGATGTACCGACCACCCTCGAGCGGTCAGCGACGTCACCAATCGATCGGCCGAGGACGCCGCCACCACGATCTCCACGAGGCCGACCGGCCGGGCCGGGTCGTGGTCGATGTGCAGGTCCTCGACGTTGACACCCGATTGTCCCGCATCGGCGAACAGCCGGGCCAACTCGCCGGGCCGGTCGGGCACCGCCACATAGACGATCGCCTGCTCCGGCGTGGGTTTGCCGTGCTTGCCCGGGATCAGCCCGGTGCCCATGGCGCCCTTACTGAGCAGGTCATGCAGGTCCGTGGCGTCCGGCTTGCCGAGCCCGTCGAGGAGCCGGTCGACGTCGTCGCGTACGGCGAGCAGCAGGCCACGCAACTGTTCCGCGTTGGCTGAGACGATCTGACGCCACAGCGCCGGATCTCCAGCCGCAACGCGGGTCACGTCGCGCAAACCCTGACCCGACAGCGACAGGTGCCGGTGTGGAGCGTCGACCAACTGCGCCGCGGCGAGCACCGCCATCAGGTGCGGCAGATGCGACACCTGGGCGACGGCGGCGTCGTGGTCCTCGGGCGTCAACTCGACCGGCGACGCCCCACAGGCGGTCGCCAGGGCCCGGACCGCTTCGACCGCCTCGCGCGTCGCCTTCTCGTGCGGCGTCACCGCCCAGGCCCGGCCCTCGAACAGGCTGGCCGATGCCGCACCCGGTCCGGAGCGCTCGCTGCCGGCCATCGGATGACTCCCGACGTAGCGAGACGGGTCGACCCCGGAGGCGCGAACCTGCTCCAGGGGTGCGGTCTTGACGCTGCCGACGTCGGTCACGACGACGCTGTCCCACCGGCGCAGCGCGTCGACGACGGCATCGCCGAGATGATCGGGCGGTACGGCGGCGACGACGAGACCGACCCGGTCCGGCTCGGTCGCGTCGCCGGCACCCAGCTCGACCGCGGCCGCTAGGTTCGCCGGGTCATGATCGGACAGCCGGACGTCGACATCACGCGCCCGCAGTGCCATGCCGATCGAGGTGCCGATCAGACCGGCGCCCACGATCAAGACCGGCTCGGGCAGGCCGGTACTCATGACGGCGGGTCGGCCGCGTCGTGCGAGGCGACCCGGGTGAGGTCACGGCGCAGGCCGGCGGCACCGTGGAGATAGACGTGGGTGACCTCGGAGCGGGTCAGGTCGGTGTCGACGTGGACCATCACCCGCACGATGCGCGGCAGACTGCCCTCGATCTCGAGTTCGCGGGCGCACAGCAGTGGTACGTCGACCAGCCCCAGTCGACGCGCGGCGTACGCCGGAAACTCCGAGTGCACGTCGTCGGTCGCCGTGAAGATCACGCTGATCAGCTCGTCGATGCTCAGATCGTTGTCGCCGAGGATCATCGTCAGCAGTTCGCTGACCCGCTC
>DATFRX010000028.1:0-3090 GCA_035262905.1 Nocardioidaceae bacterium | reverse complement strand
CGTCGTCGCCGAGCAGACCGATCGTCGCGGCCGCGTAGACCCGCTCCCCCGCCTCCTCGTACGCCGGCGACGTCCGGAGGATCATCGGGTAAGTCGGCCACGGCCAGTCGTCCGGTCGATCCTCCGTCGGACGCGCCTTGTGCTCCAGCTGCGTGATCGAACGCGCCCCCTGCCGGGTGGCGGTCCCGAGGCAGTCGGCGCCGGTGTCGCCGCCGCCGATGATCACGACGTCCCTGGCCGCAGCCGTGGGCGCGCCCTCGACCGGTTGGCCGAGCGCCTCCAGATTGCCCGGCGGCAGATAGTCCATGGCGAGCACCACGCCGTCGAGATCGCGGCCCTCGACCGGGAGCTCGCGCGGGTTGTGGGCCCCGACCGCGAGCACGACCGCGTCGTACCGCTCCCGCAGCGCGGCGCCGGTGAGGTCGCGTCCGACGTCGACCCCACAGCGGAACACCGTGCCCTCGCGGCGCATCTGGTCGATCCGCCGGTCGATCTGGGTCTTCTCCATCTTGAACTCGGGGATGCCGTAGCGCATCAGGCCGCCTGGCTGGTCGTCCCGCTCGTAGACCGCGACCGTGTGGCCGGCCCGGGTCAGCTGCTGGGCCGCGGCGAGTCCGGCCGGGCCCGATCCCACCACGGCGACCGTCTTGCCGGTCAGCCACTCGGGCGGCTGCGGGTGTACGTACCCGGAGTCCCAGGCCTTGTCGATGATCGCGACCTCGACGTTTTTGATCGTCACCGGATCCTGGTGGATCGCGACGACGCAGGCCGACTCGCAGGGCGCCGGGCAGAGCCGACCGGTGAACTCGGGGAAGTTGTTCGTGGCGTGCAGCCGCTCGATCGCCTTCTCCCAGTCGCCTCGCCAGACCAGGTCGTTCCACTCCGGGATCAGATTGCCCAGCGGGCAGCCGGAGTGACAGAACGGGATGCCGCAGTCCATGCAGCGCCCGGCCTGCTCGGAGATGATCGGGAGCAGGCTGCGGCCGATGCCGCCGTCGGGGTAGACCTCGCGCCAGTCCTGGACCCGCTCGTCGATAGGTCGCTTCGCGGCCTCCTGGCGCGGCACGTTCATGAAGCCCTTGGGATCAGGCATTGGCCGCCTCCATCATCGCCCGCGTGGCCTCCGCCTCGTCGAGTCCGTCCGACTCGGCCGCTGCCCTGGCCGCCATCACCTTGCGGTAGTTGATCGGCACCACCTCGGTGAATGCCGCCCGCGCCGCCGGCCAGTCGCCAAGCAACGCCCGGGCGACCGGCGAGCCGGTCTCATCGGCATGGCGGCGTACGAGGTCGTGGACTCGCTCGGCCGCCTGGTCGGACAGCGAACCCAGCTCGACCAGCGCCGGATTGACCCGATGCTCGGCGAGGTCGAGGACGTACGCGACTCCGCCGCTCATGCCCGCGGCGAAGTTGCGGCCGGTCGAGCCGAGCACCACGGCGACGCCGCCGGTCATGTACTCACAGCCGTGGTCGCCGACGCCCTCGACGACCGCGACCGCGCCCGAGTTGCGGACGCAGAACCGCTCGCCCACCTGGCCCCGGATGAACAGCTCACCGCCGGTCGCACCGTAAGCGACCACGTTGCCCGCGATGATGTGTTCCTCCGCCGCGAACATCGCAGCGCGGTCGGGTCGTACGACGATGCGACCGCCGGACAGGCCCTTGGCGAGGTAGTCGTTGGCGTCGCCCTCGAGTCGCAGCGTGACACCGCGCGGCACGAAGGCGCCGAAGGACTGCCCGGCCGAGCCGACCAGTGTGATGTCGATCGCGTCGTCGGCGAGGCCCGCACCACCGTGCCGCTTGGTGAGCTCGTGACCGAGGATCGTGCCGACTGTGCGGTGGACGTTGCGGATCGGCAGCCGGGCGCGTACCGGCTTGCCGCGGTCGAGAGCGGCGGCCGCGAGCTCGACGAGCTGGTTGTCCAGCGCCTTGTCGAGGCCGTGGTCCTGGGTCGTCGTCGCGTGTCGGGCGGCTCCCTCGGGCAGCTCCGGTACGTGCAGGATCCGCGACAGGTCGAGCCCGCTCGCCTTCCAGTGCTCGACCCCGTCGCCGACATCGAGCGCCTCCGCCCGACCGATCGCCTCGTCAAGACTGCGGAAACCGAGCGCAGCAAGGTACTCCCGGACCTCCTGCGCGACGAATTCAAAGAAGTTGACGATGTGCTCGGCCTGGCCGTCGTACTTCGCCCGCAGCTCAGGGTTCTGCGTGGCGACCCCGACCGGGCAGGTGTCGAGATGGCAGACCCGCATCATGATGCAGCCGGCGACGACCAACGGAGCGGTGGCGAAGCCGTACTCCTCCGCGCCGAGCAGCGCCGCCACGATCACGTCGCGGCCGGTCTTGAGCTGCCCGTCGGCCTGGACCACGATCCGGTCGCGCAGCCCGTTGAGCAGCAGGGTCTGCTGCGTCTCGGCGAGTCCGAGCTCCCACGGGCCGCCGGCGTGCTTGAGCGACGTCAGCGGCGCCGCGCCGGTGCCGCCATCGTGACCCGAGATGAGGACCACGTCGGCATGCGCCTTGGAGACGCCAGCGGCGACAGTGCCGACTCCGACCTCGGCGGTCAGCTTCACGTGGATCCGGGCCGCCGGGTTGGCGTTCTTGAGGTCGTGGATGAGCTGCTTGAGGTCCTCGATCGAGTAGATGTCGTGGTGCGGCGGCGGCGAGATCAGCTCGACCCCGGGCGTCGAGTGCCGGGTCTTCGCGATCCAGGGATAGACCTTGGAGCCGGGCAGCTGGCCGCCCTCCCCCGGCTTCGCACCCTGCGCCATCTTGATCTGGATGTCGTCGGCGTGCGTGAGGTACTCCGCGGTCACGCCGAACCGTCCCGACGCGACCTGCTTGATCGCACTGCGGCGCTCCGGGTCGTAGAGCCGCTCGACGTCCTCGCCACCCTCGCCGGTGTTGGATCGCGCGCCGAGCCGGTTCATCGCGATTGCCAGCGTCTCGTGGGCCTCCTGGCTGATCGAGCCGTACGACATGGCGCCGGTGGAGAACCGCTTGACGATCTCGCTGACCGGCTCGACCTCGTCGATCGGAATCGGATCGCGCAGCACCCCAGGCTTGAGCCGGAACAGCCCGCGCAGGGTCATCAGC
>DATFRX010000027.1:0-3673 GCA_035262905.1 Nocardioidaceae bacterium | reverse complement strand
ATCAGCCCCGGCCCGCCTTCGACGTCGGAGACCCGGAGGCCGAGGACGTCGCCGTAGAACGCCTTGGCCCGCTCCGCGTCGTCGACCGAGAATCCGCTGAATGCCTTGCTGTCGCCAAGCATGTCGTCCTCCTATGCGCCCGCTGGCTGCGCTTCGGCCATCTCGGCCTTGTGCGCCTCGCTCAGCTCGATGATTTGAACATAGTTGCCGTCCGGGTCGATCGCGGTGCCGAACAGGCTGCCGTCGCGATCCTCGAGCGGCGCGAGCCAGGTCGCGCCCAGGCCGTCGATCCGGCCAGCTGTCGCCCGCGCATCGGTCACGTCGAAGTTGAGGATCAGGCGACCCGGCTCGGGATTGCCGGCCCCGATGTCGTCGCGGCTGTCGATCATCACGTAGAACTCGCCGAACTTGAGCATTCGGTACGTCCCGACCTTCGCGTCGTCGGTCGGACGTAGCGCCTCGACATACCAGGCGCCCAGCCGCTCGGGATCGGTGCTGGCCAGCAACAGACTGCCGAGAGATGCCATCTCTTCCTCCTTCGGGCCTCAGGCTCGAGGCGCTCGCGATGAACCGGTCATCAGTACAGACCCACGCCGGACCGCGAACTCATCGGTACCGCCGGAAATGAGCCTTGACGGTCCCGTCAACTGTGTCTAGCGTAAACAGTGTCCTAAGGACACAGTATCTATCAGACGCAGTTACGTCCCGCCGGAACCGATGAGTTTGCGCCGCCGGCGCGGTCTATCGGGGGTGATCGCCATCGAGGCACGAGGCCGCCGCGGTGGTCCTCCGAAATTTCTTCGAACCAGGTGTCGAACCACGAGGTCCCCGTTCGAGGAGTAGGTAAAGGCCCGAATGAATGCCAGAAAGGAAACGTCCGCGATGAGCGACACCACAACCCAGAACGTTCCCCCCGGAACACCCTCGACGGCCGCGCCAGACCGCAACCGCTGGGCTGCGCTGATGGTGCTGTGCGTCGGCATGCTGATGATCGTCCTGGAC
This sequence comes from Nocardioidaceae bacterium, assembly GCA_035262905.1. GTDB lineage: Bacteria > Actinomycetota > Actinomycetes > Propionibacteriales > Nocardioidaceae > DATFRX01. The sequence goes on along the minus strand of DATFRX010000027.1, from coordinate 2,671 downwards.
GTCACGGTGGTCAACGTGGCACTGCCTGACATCCAGTCCGACCTCGGCTTCTCCCAGTCCAGCCTGGCCTGGGTCGTCAACGCGTACCTGATCGCCTTCGGCGGCCTGCTCCTGCTGGCCGGCCGGCTCGGCGACCTGATCTCGCGCCGCGGCGTCTTCCTCACCGGACTGGCCGTGTTCACCACTGCCTCGTTGGCAGCCGGACTCGCCCAGAACCAGGAGATGCTGGTGGCGGCCCGCTTCATCCAGGGCATCGGCGGCGCGATGACGTCGGCCGTGATCCTGGGCATGATCGTGACCCTGTTCCCCGACCCGCGTGAGCAGGCCAAGGCGATCGGCATGTACGCCTTCGTGGCGTCGGCCGGCGGCTCGGTCGGGCTGCTGGCCGGAGGCGTCCTGACCCAGGCGATCAGCTGGCACTGGATCTTCTTCATCAACCTGCCGATCGGCGTCGCCACCGCACTGTTCGCCGTGCGTTACCTCGACAAGGACAAGGGCAGCGGCTTCGGACAGGGCACCGACACCCTCGGCGCCGCCCTGGTCACCAGCGCGCTGATGCTGGGCGTCTACACCATCGTGCAGCCCGCCGCCGAGGACGGCTGGACCGCAGGCTCCACCCTGACGCTCGGTGCGATCGCGGTCGCCCTGCTGGTCGGGTTCGTGGTCCGCGAGGCCACCGCGAGCAACCCGCTGGTCCCGCTGCGGATCTTCCGGTCGCGCAACGTCTCAGCCGCCAACGTGATCCAGGCCCTGACCGTCGCCGGCATGTTCGGCATGTTCTTCCTGGGCGTGCTCTACCTGCAGGAGATCCTGGGCTACAACGCGCTCGAGACCGGTCTCGCCTTCCTGCCGACCACGATTGTCATGGGCACCCTGTCGGTCCGCTACGCCGAGCCGCTGATCATGAAGTTCGGCCCGACCAAGACCATGGTCCCCGGCCTGGTGCTGATCGCAATCGGACTGGCCCTGGTCGCCCGGGTCCCGGTCGACGGCAACTACTTCGTCGACGTGCTGCCCTCGATCCTGCTGATCGGTGCCGGAGTCGGCGTCGCCTTCCCGGCCCTGATGACGCTGGCGATGTCGGGTGTGGCGCCCGAGGACGCCGGACTGGCCTCGGGTCTGGTCAACACCAGTGCCCAGGTCGGAGCAGCACTCGGACTGGCGGTCCTCGCCACCGTGTCGGCCACCCGTACCGAGAGCCTGCTGACCAGCGGCGAGTCGATGCACGAGGCACTGACCGGCGGCTACCGTCTGGCCTTCGTGATCGCAGCCGGCCTGGTGGTCGCGGCGATCGCCGTCGCCGCCGCCGTACTGCGGCCGGCCCGCCAGCCGGAGACCCCGGCCGAGCCCGAGGCAGCAGAGGCCGACCTGGCCGGTTGCGAGGCCTGAGCCACAAGCCGGGGGTACTCCCAGGGGCGTACCCCCGGCTCGGGCCTCCCCCTCACGGCGTAGCCCGAAAGCCTCCCGCACGCGGATGTGCCCCCACCCCCTCCCGATCGACCATCGAAGCACCACCCACACCAAGGAGAAGCAGCGATGAGCCTCTCAGCGTTGACCCAGCCCGGCACCGACGCCCCCGTCGCCGACTTGCTCCGCAGCTTCAGCGGCCCGATCCACGTCCCCGGCGACGGCACCTACGACACCCAGCGCGCGGCGCTGAACCCCTCGTTCGACTCGCGACCGGCGATCGTGGCCGAGGCCACCTCCCCCACCGACGTCCAGGCCGCGCTCCGGGTCGCCCGCCGGCACGGCCTGCCGTTCGCGGTCCAGGCCACCGGCCACGGCACCTTCGTCCCCACCGACGGCGGTGTCCTGGTCAGGACCGGTCGGATGGCCCAGGTCCTCGTCGACCCGGACCGCCGGATCGCCCGGGTCGGACCCGGCGCCCGGTGGAGCGACGTGATCGCCGCCGCCGCGCCGTTCGGACTGGCTCCCCTGTCCGGCTCGTCGCCGTCGGTCGGCGTGGCCGGCTACACCCTCGGCGGTGGCGTCGGCTGGCTGGCTCGCAAGTACGGCTTCGCCGCCGACAGCCTGCTCCGGGTCGACATCGTGACCGCCGACGGCCATCACCTGACGGCCAGCCGAGGGGTCCACCCCGACCTGTTCTGGGCGCTGCGTGGCGGTGGCGGCAACTTCGGCGTCGTCACGGCGCTCGAGTTCCGGCTGCACCCCGTGGCCGAGGCGTACGGCGGCGCGGCGTACTTCCCGATTGACCGGGCCGCCGAGACGCTGGAGTTCTACCGTGACTGGGCGCCGACCCAGCCGGACGAGCTGAGCACCACGGTGGTGTTGATGCAGAACGCGCCGAAGGCCGAGCTGGAAGGCCCGGTCCTCGCGATCCGTGGCTTCTACGTCGGATCGCCCGACGCGGGACAGCGCGCCCTGCGACCACTGCACCGGGTCGCGGGTCCGCCGCTGGCCGACGACTTCCGGCCGATGACCTACCCGGACGCCGCGACCATCGGCGGCACCGCTCCCCGAGCACTGGAGCTCTACGACGACCTGCCGACTGCGCTGGTCGACACTGTCGTCGACGCGGTCGCCGGCGAGCAGCCGACGATCTCGGCCGTCGAGGTCCGGCACTGGGGCGGCGCGATGGCCGATGCCGGTCCGGACGCCGGGCCGGTCGGGCACCGGGACACGCCGTTCTCATTCACCATCGACGGTTCGC
>DATFRX010000026.1:0-2874 GCA_035262905.1 Nocardioidaceae bacterium | reverse complement strand
CGGGCTCCTGGCCCAGCAGGTCGAGCTCGACATCGACGCGCTGCAGGCAGCCACCGGCCGGACCTTCGGCGACGCCGAGCGGGACGAGATCCGCACCCACCAGCAGCGCGCCTACCGCTGGACCTTCCTGGTCTCCGGCCTGGAGCACCCCAACTTCGTCGCCATCGTCGAGCAGGTCACCGCCGACGGCGCCGGCAAGCTCGCGGCGGCGGCCACGGCGCTGTCGGCCTGACCAGGTTCAGGCGGGCTCGACGTGAAGCGAGGCGATGAAGGTCTGCCACATGCCGGCGAGGTCCCCCGGGCTCGCTGACATGATCACGCTGAAGGAGCGGGACCCGTTGTCGACCAGGAGCTCGTTGGCCGCGATGCCCGGAGGCAACCCGTCCACGACCGCGTTCGTCACGAGCTTGGCGTCGACGTCGTCCAGATGACTGTCGCTCACCGACTCGCCGGCCTCGGCGTCGTGGTCGGTGATCCCCGGCTCTTCCCTGTCTATCGAGAAGATCGCCATGGGCTCGTCGCTCCGGGCGAGAAACGCGAAGTCGCGGTTGTCGACGGCCACGAAGCTCGTGGGCAGGGCGAATCGCAGGCGGAGAGCGTCGACGCCGTACGACGCGGCATCGCCGGTGGTCTGGACCGAGGTCGTGGTCGTCGGCTGGCCGAGGTGGGCCTCGCGTGCGCAGCCGCCGACCCCGGCGGCGACGAGGAGCGGGGCGGCGAAGGCCAGCAGGCTCGCGTGCCGACGCCATCGTCCCGCCGAACCCGGCTCGTACATCGGCCCGACACGGTAATCGAGACGTACCGACCACCGGGCCGGCGGGTCCCGCCCCGCCGAGCCGCCGGGCCAGTCCGGCCTGACCGGGTCGGCCCGGGCGCAGCCCTCAGCCGGTGAAGGTCGGGTCGGCGGCGACCGGGACGCCGGGGGGCGCCTCGTCCAGCCCGGGCGACGGTGAGCCCGGCGCGACCGGGGTCGGCGACGGGGTGCCCCGGCGACCGGTCCATGTACCCGAGCGGCGAGAGGACGACCTCGGCGATGAAAGCCAGGGTGCGCTTCTCGATGTCCGGGATCAGGCCCGGGTGGCCGATGCCCTCGTAGGGGACCAGGTCGCATCGGTGGTGAACTCGAACGCATCGTCGTAGGCGTCGGGAGCCACCTCCGCGCTCAGAGCACTCCGACCAGGATGATGACCAGGGCGGGGAGCGCGATGAAGACGGTGATGAGGTAGAGGGCGATGACCCACTTCCGCTCGGACGCGATGCGGGCGAAGGTCTCGGCGCAGAACAGGGGCACCGGGCGGAGGATCGGGTTCACGTAGACGGCGACGATGGCGAACAGGTTGTAGAGCAGGTGCACGAAGGCGGCCTGCAGGCCGATCTTCGCGTCCTGGCCGACGACCGCGAACGCCGCGAAGACGACCGTGAACGTGGTGCCGAGGTTGGCGCCGACGGTGACCGGATAGATCTGGGCGGGCGTCAGGATGCCGGCCCCGGCGAAGGGGACGAGCACCGACGTCGTGATCGTGGAGGACTGGGTGAGAACGGTCACGCCCATGCCCGACACCATGGCGAGATAGGCGTTGCGGCCGACGGCCGTGGTCAGGATGTCGCGGGCTCTGCCGACGAGGAGCAGCTTCAGCAGCTTCCCGAGGTAGTTGACGGCCGCCAGGATCAGCAGCGCGCCGATCACGATGGTGAACAGCGGACCCAGGGCGCTGCTGACGTGCGAGGTCGCCCTCGTCACCGCGTCGACGACCGGCCGGGTCGCCGCCCGGATGAAGTTGAACCGGTTGGGGTCGGGCAGCCACCCGGTGCCGTACAGCGCGTCGGTGAGGTTCCGGCTGAGGCGTTCGAGCGGGTGCCAGATCAGCTCGATGGGGAAGAAGACCAGCAGCGACAGCCAGTTGTAGAAGTCGTGGATCGACGAGGCGGCCAGCGCCCGCCGGAACTCCGACCGGTTGCGGATGAAGGTGAGCGCGACCAGGGTGGTCGTGACGGTGGTCCCGACGTTGGCACCGAGGATGATGGGGATGGCGCCGCGGATGGGCAACGCCCCGGATCCGACGGCGGTGACGGCGATGGCCGTGGTCGTGGTCGACGACTGGATCAGGACCGTGCCGAGCACGCCCACGCTGAGTGCGACCCAGGGGTTCTCGGCGAAGGCGAACATGGTGTGCGCGGCATCGCTGCCCAGCCCCGCGAACCCCCGGCTGATGATGCTGACGGCACAGATCAGCAGGTAGATCAGCCCGGCGACACCGAACCAGCCCAGGGTCTTCGTCCATGCGGGGAGCTCGATGCCTCCCTCGTCCGACCCCTCCGCCGGAGCCGCAGCCGTAGCCACAGCGGTCTCGGTCTCGGCCCCCTCCATGCGACCAACGTTAAAACGCGCGCATCAGTACGGGGACGAACCACAATGAAGCTGTGACGTGGAGAGGCGCGCGCTGCCTGCACCACCCGGGGCCCCGCCACTCACCGGACTGGTACGACCAGTCGCACGAGGCGACGGTGCTAGCGGAAGGCGACCGCATGCTGATCGCCTGCGACGGAGGGCCGTCGCAGAGCCGGCTCGAGAGCTTCCCACCCCCGCCTCGAGGTCGAGGAGCAGGAGGGCGTCTACGTCCTCGAAGACAACGGCCCCAGGGCCCGCTGGCGCTACGTCTTCGTCCCTCGCCAGGCCTGACCGACCAGGCGTCGGGGTCAGAGCCCGAGAGGAGAATCGAACTCCTGACCTACGCATTACGAGTGCGTTGCTCTGCCGTCTGAGCTACTCGGGCGGGACCGACCACAGTAGCAGCGGCCGTCCGGACTCCCTGAACGGGATAGGCGGCTGCGATGACGTGGCAGGAGGACAGACTGTTGGCGTGGATGCCGAGA
>DATFRX010000025.1:0-3061 GCA_035262905.1 Nocardioidaceae bacterium | reverse complement strand
CTCGACCTGGACCGTGACGGTCTCGCCGGTGCGGTCGACGAAGACCCGGCTGCCGGGCAACCCGGCCCGCTGCGCGGCGGCTGTCACGGCCCCAGGCGGCTCGCCCCGAGCAGCGAGGCGAGCGGCCTCTCGGGCGGCGTCGAGGCAGCGGACCTGGGCGATGCCGAGGGTGACGAGCCAGGCCAGCGCCACCGTCACGAGCAGCAGGACCGGAATCACCATCGCGGCCTCGGCAGTCACCATGCCGCGATCGCGATCGGGATGCCGTCTCAGAACGGCAGCACCCCGGCGACGCGCTCGAAGACGTCCTGGAGCACTCCGGTGAACCAGTCGCTGCGGGCCAGCTGATAGAGGATCGCGGCGATGCTGCAGGCACCAACCGTGCCCACGGCATATTCCGACGTGGTCATGCCTGCGTCGTGGCGATGCCGGATCTTTCGACGAGTCATAGCGCCTCTCCTTCGTCTGGGCGACACCGTCCTCCAGGCGTCGCATGCGTTCGATCCCCAAGGTGGTCGCGAACGGCGACGGGCGGCCGGGTCGCTTGCGGGCTGGGGACGAAGGAGGCCGTGGTCGTCGCTGTGCACAACTCCGGTCCTGAGATGAGTTGCGCGATCACACGGCAAAGGCGCCGAAAGCTCCCACGATCGTCGGCACGACTCCGATCAGCAGGAACGCCGGCAGGAAGCACGCACCGAGCGGAGCGGCTGCGCGGACGCCGACACCGCGGGCGACCGTATCGGCGCGAGCGCGACGCTGCCGCCGTACGTCGTCGGCGCAGCGTGCCAGTGCGGTCGTGATTGACGAGCCGGTACGTGTGGAGCGGGCGATGGCGTGCCCGAGCGGCGCCAGGGCCGGATCCGCAGCAAGGTCGCGCCAGACCCGCTCGTGGTCGGCACCCAGGGCCAGCCGTCCCGACGCCTCGCGGAGCCGGTCGCCGAGCGCGTCGGGCATCACCTCGGCGACGGCGATGACAGCGGCAGCCGGCGAGCGTCCGGCGGCGACGCAGGCGACGAGCAGGTCAACCGCGAACGGGAGGTCCCGCTCGATCTCGGCTCGCTGCCGCCGGATCAGACCGGACTCGGCCCGCGAGATCCAGCGATAGGCGGCCGCACCGGCCACGAGCCCCGCGACCGCGCCGGCAAGGCCGCCGATCAGCACGCTGGTCGCGACGGCTGCCGCTCCGACGGCCGGCCAGGGCGACTCCTGCCAGCGCTTCAGCGTCGACGCCTTCAAGACAGACTGACGGCCTGCGCGTGATGAGTCGCCGGGTTGCGGCGGTCGGCTTGGCGGTTGAATCGCGAGGGCGGCGGCGACCGCGGCGGCAAGGATCGCGAGCGTGGTCATGGCTCGGCTCGATCAGCGATCCGCTCGACCCAGAACAGACCGCTGACCGCCAGGGCTGCGCCGACTGCCAGACAGCCCGCACCGAGCGTCGATCCGACGAGAACGGTCAGCGGATCCGCGCCCATGGTGTAGCCGAGCCCGAGGCCGAAGACCGGAAGCACGGCGAGCAGCCGCCCGGTCGCGCGGGTCGGTCCGAGGGACGCACTGATCTCGTGCCGAACCTCTTCGTCGTCGCGCAAGGCACCAGACAGGCGGTCCAACACGTCGGCGAGGCCGGCTCCGCTCCGCTGAGCGATCTCCCAGCCGGCGGCGATCCGGGTCAACGGCTCGGCGCCCGGGCGGGTGGCCAGCTGTCGCAAGGCACCCGGCACGTCGCCTCCGAGGCTGGCGACTGTGCTGGCTCGCTCCAGATCGGGCCTGCTGCGCGCGATCCATGCGAGCGCGTGGCCGGGTGGCTGGCCCGACCGCAACTCGGCAACGAGTCCATCGCAGATGTCGACAGCCTCCCGGCGTTGGGTCGCGTGTCGGGCCCGCTGCCGACCACGCCGCACCAGCACGGACCCCGCCCAGACGACGCCGAGGGCGGTGACACCGACAAGCAGGTGATGTGGCTGCGGGCCAAGCAGCGGCACCGCTACGACCAGCGCGGCGGCAGCAGCGATCGCTAATCCGACGCGAAGCGCACGGCCAGGCGGCGGCTCATTCGACCTAGATCGCCAGCGACTCAGTCTGGAGGCTGGGCGGATCGGCAGCACGAGGAACGCCGCTGTGGCTGCGGCCCCGGTCGCGACGAGCAGATCCATCAGCGGCCACCGAGGATCGCGTCGAGTCGATCCGCGCCGGGACCGTGACGCGCGACGCCGTCTGGCTCGAAGACGACCGCCGGCTCACAGTGAACGAGCTGATCCATACCGGGACGGAGAACTCCGAGCTCGTGGACGTAGCGAACGCCGGACCGGGGCCGGACGAGGTGGACGACCACATCGACCGCGGCAGCCAGCTGGCTGTGCACGGCGTCGCGGCTGAGTCCGGCCGCGACGCCCAGCGCCTCGATCCGGGCCGGCAGGTCGGCCGAGGAGTTGGCGTGGACGGTGCCGCAGCCGCCCTCGTGTCCGGTGTTGAGGGCGGCGAGCAGCTCGACGACCTCGGCGCCGCGCACCTCACCCACGATCAGGCGATCCGGTCGCATGCGCAGCGCCTGCCGCACCAGATCGCGCATCGTCACGGTCCCGGCGCCCTCGACATTGGCCGGTCGGCCCTCGAGGCCGACGACATGTGGATGATCGGGACGCAGCTCGCTGGAGTCCTCGACCAGGACCACGCGCTCGGCGGGATCGACCAGTCCCAGCAGGGTCGCCAGGAGCGTGGTCTTGCCGCTGCCGGTGCCGCCGGTCACGAGGAAGGCGGCCCGGCTGTCGATGAGTACTCGTAGGAGCTGGGCGCCGCCGGCGCTGATCGTGCCGCAATCCACGAGCTCGTCGAGGGTGAAAGTGCGGCGCGGCGGGATCCGAAGTGAGATCGCGGTGCCCGGACGCGCGATCGGAGCCAGGACGGCATGGCATCGGGTGCCGTCGAGCAGTCGGACGTCAACGAAGGGTGAGGCGTCATCGAGGCGGCGACCCGCTGCACTGGCCAGCCGCTGCGCGAGTCGGCGGACGGCCTCGTCGTCGGGGAAGGTGACGTCGACGCGTTCTAGCCCGTCGCCGCGGTCGAC
>DATFRX010000024.1:0-7604 GCA_035262905.1 Nocardioidaceae bacterium | reverse complement strand
TCGGTCGGCTCGCAATGGCCGCCGGTCTGGAGCCAGAGCCCGACCCGGTGGTGCAGGGTGAGCAGGACCTGCTGCCGGTCGGCGCTCATGATCAGCAGGCCGGTCGTGAGGTGGCCGGGCTCGCAGGACCGCCACAGCGCGTCGTCATGGTCGGCGAGGTGCCGCAGGAAGTCCGAGCGCAGCCGGCTCTGCTCGGCATCGGGTGGCCGCCAGGCTGTGAGCAGCCGGGTCGCGTCGGCGTGCAGGCTCACGGCTTGGGGTCGTCGCTGCCGTCTTCGGGCGGTTTGCCCTCCTCCAGCAGGCGCTCCAGCGCCTCGTCGAACGCCGCGTCGCCGATCTCGGCGGTCGCGTCGCGATCGGACTGGACGTAGCCGAGCGGATCGTCGAGGTCGCCGGCGCCCGGCATCAGGTCCGGGTGGGCCCACACGGCGTCGCGCTCCGACGAACCCCTGGCGTCGCGCAGGGCGGCCCACAGGTTCGAGGCGTCGCGCAGCCGTCGCGGCCGAAGTTCGAGACCGACCAGGGACGCGAACGTCTGCTCGGCCGGTCCACCGGCGGCACGCCGACGCCGGACGGCCTCGCGCAGCGGTCCCGCGGTCGGCATCCGGTCCTTGGTCGCCTGGGTGACGACCTCGTCGACCCACCCCTCGACCAGCGCCAGCAGCGTCTCGAGCCGGGTCAGTGCCGCCTGCTGGGTCGGCGTACGCTCCGGCTCGAACAGCCCGCCGGACAGCGCCTCCTGCATCGACTCCGGGTTGGTCGGGTCCAGCTGGCCGAGTTGGTCTTCGATCTTCGAGACGTCGATCGTCGTGCCGCGACCGAACTCCTCGACGGCACCGAACAGTGCGCCGCGCAGCCACGGCACATGGCTGAACAGCCGATGATGCGCCGCTTCGCGCAACGCCAGATAAAGGAGTACGTCTTCGTCGGACTGGGCCAGGCCCGACCCGAAGTCGGCGACGTTGGCCGGAAGTAGCGCGGCCGTGCCGGACTCGGTCAGCGGCAGACCCACGTCGGTGGTGCCGACGACCTCACCGGCGAGCTCGCCGAGCGCCTGGCCGACCTGCTGGCCGAACATGGCGCCGCCGACCTGGTTCAGGATGCCGATCAGCGGTCCGGCCATCTGCTGCGCCTCGGCCGGCATCGCCTCGCCCATCGCCCGAACCACGTTGTCCGCGATCGGCTCCACCAGCCGCTGCCAGGTCGAACGGGTCGCCTCGATCCACTCGGCCCGGCTCCAGGCCTCGACGGTGCTGGCGCCGGACGGGAGGTCGGTGACGTCGTCGAGCCAGTGCTCGGCGAGGCGGGCCGCGTCGGCGATCTTGGCGCGCTGGGCGCCGGTCACGCTCGGGTCGGGCTTCTGCGCCAGCGTCTGCCGGGCCACCTGACCGGCCAGGTCCCAGTTGATGTTGCCCTCGTGCGGAGTCAGCAGCTGCTGAACCTGGCCCATGAGCTGCTGGAGGTCGGGCATCTGACCCGGTCCCATCGCGCCGAACAGGGATTCCAACGGCGTACCCGCGAACGGATTCGGGGTGGCCGATGGCTCGTCGCCAGGCTTGCCGGCGCTGCCGGATTCGTCCTCTCCGGGACGATCGTCGTCTGCGTCGCTTGCCATGGGACCCAACGTACCTGTCGCCTGGCCGACAATCCGGTCGTACGCTTCAGCTCATGGCTGACACGGTCCGGGCACTTGCGCTCCGCGAGGAGCCGCTGCGCGTCGACGAGGTCCAGGACGCTCTCGCCGATCCGGGCGCGGGCGGGCTGGCGATGTTCGTGGGTACGGTGCGCGATCACGACGGCGGCAAGTCGGTCGAGGGCCTGACGTACTCCGCACACCCGAGCGCACTCGACCGGATGCGCGACCTGGCCGAGAAGGTGGCCGCGACCCACGGTGTGATCGGCGTCGCAGCGGTGCATCGGGTCGGCGAGCTGGCGATCGGCGACATCGCGGTCGTCGTCGGCGTCTGCGCGGCGCATCGGGGCGAGGCGATCGACGCCTGCCGGGACCTGATCGACGAGCTCAAGGCGACAGTCCCGATCTGGAAGCACCAGCGATTCAGCGACGGCACCGACGAGTGGGTCGGCACGCCGTAGCCCCGTGGCGATACCACGTTCTCGTGGTGCGTCCACACTCTGCACGGCCTCGAACCCATGCAGAGTGTCGACGCGCCATGCGGAGTGACCCGGCCGCGTGGAGCAGCCGCTTACGCTGGTCAGCATGAGTGTGTTGTGGTGGCTGGCGGTCCCGCTGGGGATCACCGCCGTGGCGATGGTCTGGGCGGCGTGGGCCGGCCGGGAGCGTGACGACCGCGTACGCGACGACGCGACCCGCGCCCGCATCGCGACGGCGCTCGCGAAGCCGCTGCCTCCCGAGGCCCGCCGTGTCGTGGCCCAGCCGACCGATCGGCCCCGTGGCGTCGCCATCCGGCCGTCGGCGCGATCGGCCCCGCGGCGACCGCCCGGTCCACGCCGGTGAGAGGCTTGCCCGCATGACCTCGCGAGCCACGACGCTCACGGTGGCCGCGATGCTGCTGGTCGCGCTGATCAGTGTGGCGGTCCTGCTGCCCGTCCCGTACGTCACGATGAAACCCGGCCAGACGGTGAACACCCTGGGCGAAACGTCCCAAGGTCCGGTCATCGAGTTCGGACCCGACGTGCGGACCTACCACGACGACGGCCAGCTTCGGATGACGACGGTCTCGGTCACCAGCCCCGATTCCCACGTCGGGCTGCTGCAGGCGATCGACGGGTGGTTCGACACCAGCACCGCGGTCGTGCCGCGAGACCTGGTCTACCCGCCGGACCAGACGGTCCAGCAGGCCGAGCAGCAGACCCATCTGGAGATGACCGGCTCCCAGGCGAGCGCCCAGATCGCGGGCCTGAAGGCTGCGGGCTACAACGTCAAGGAGCAGGTCCAGATCACCTCGGTGACTCCCGGTAGCCCGGCCGACGGCAAGCTCAAGCCCGGCGATCAGCTCACCGCGGTGGACGGTCAGCCGGTGAAGTCGTCTCAGGCAGCGGTCGACGCCGTACGCGATCGAGAGCCCGGCGACCCGGTCAAGCTGACGGTCGAGCGCAACGCCAACTCCCGGACGGTCACGATCACCACCGAGCCGTCGCCGGACGACTCGTCGGTGCCGATCGTCGGTGTCGCCCTCGGCGTCGTGCCTGACTTCCCGTTCCCGATCCACTTCAACGTCGACCCGAACATCGGTGGACCCAGCGCAGGAACCATGTTCGCCCTCGCGATCTACGACCGGCTCACACCGGGATCGCTGACCGACGGTCAGGTGATCGCGGGGACCGGCGAGATCACCGCCAACGGCAAGGTCGGGGCGATCGGCGGCGTGCAGCAGAAGATCATCGCGTCGGAGGACGTCGGCGCCAAGTTCTTCCTGGTGCCGAAGGCCAACTGCGGCGAAGCCAGCCAGGTCGGTCTCGACGGCATGCGGCTGGTCGAGATCGACACCCTCCATTCGGCGATCGACTCGCTCGAGACGCTGGCCAAGAACCCGGACGCGAGTGTGCCCGACTGTGAGTGAGTACGAATCCGAGTCCGGTGAGTGGCGTACCGACGACGCCATCCGACAGGCCGCGCTCGAGGTGGAGGCGCACGTCGCCGAGTCGGGCTGGGACCAGCCGGCGCGGCTCTATGCCCTCGTACCGACCAGCGAACTGCTGACGGCGGAGCCGGAGCTCGCGGCGCGGCTCGGCCTCGATCCGGCGAACGTGGCGGGGACCTTCACTCCGATCGAGCAGGAGCTCAACCCGTCCGAGCCGCTGGAGGACCTGCTGACCCGGATCGAGTGGCCACCCACCGTGCTCGGCGTCGCGGCCGTACTCGAGCGGTTCGTACTCCCGGCCGATGCTGAGGAGACGCTGCCCTCGGGACCCGGCTACGAAGAGGCCGCAGCGCAGCATCCGGACCGGCACGAGGTACGGATGGCGGCGGCCGTCACCCGCGACGGTCGGGCACATTGCGCCATTCGCCTGCGGGAACATGATCACGACGATGCTGTCCTGGACGGTACAGAACTGATACCAGGGCTCGTGGGGCTTCTCGCAGGCTCCCTGACAGACTGAGTCCGTGGCCGACGAATTCGACCCCGATGGTGGTGAGGTCTCGAGCAGACGCGAACCCCGCCAGACGACGTTGCGGCGAGTCCTGCTGCCCACGATCGTCACGCTGGCCGCCCTCATCTTCGGCATCGCCGTGTTCACCGGGGTGTGGACCGACCGCCTCTGGTTTCAGTCCGTCGGCTATTCGGACGTCTTCAGCAAGATCCTCCTGACCCGGACCGCGCTGTTCCTGGTCTTCGGCGTGGTCTTCGCAGCCGCCGTCATCGCGAACATCGTGATCGCCTACCGCACCCAGCCCATCGTGGTGCCACAGCCGCGGCGCAACGACCCGGTCGCCCGCTATCGCGAAGTCCTCACGCCGATCCGCGGCCGGCTGCTGATCGCGCTGGGAGTCGTGCTCGTCCTCGCGGCAGGGTCGGTCGGCGCCGGCCAGTGGGAGCGGTTCCTGCTGTGGCGCAACGGCGTGTCCTTCGGCCATGGCGACGAGTACTTCCACCGCGACATCGGGTTCTTCGTCTTCGACTACCCGTGGTGGCGATTCCTGCTCTCGTACGGCTTCGTGCTGCTCGGCGTGTGCATCGTCGCCGCGGCGCTGGTCCACTACCTGTACGGCGGCATTGTGCTGCAGGGTCGGTCGAACCGGTTCTCGTCCGCGGCCCAGGTCCACCTGTCGATCCTGCTCGGCCTGTTCGTGCTGCTGAAGGCCGTGGCGTACTGGATGGACCGCTACGGACTTGCGATGTCGGACGGCCACCTGTTCACCGGCATCTCCTATACCGACGCGCATGCGGTGATCCCTGCCAAGAACATCCTGATCATCATCGCGTTGATCTGTGCCGTGCTGTTCTTCGTCAATGCCATCCGGCGGTCCTGGCTGCTGCCGGGCATCGGGCTGGGCCTGCTGGTGCTGTCGTCGATCCTGATCGGTGGCCTGTGGCCCGCGATCATGCAGTCCTTCCAGGTGAAGCCCTCCGAGCCGGACAAGGAAGGGCCGTACATCCAGAACAACATCACCGCGACCCGGGAGGCCTACGGGCTGAAGAACGTCGAGGTGCGGCAGTACGACGCGAACACCGACCTGTCGCAAAGCGAGCTGGCCGCGGCCGCCGAGGCGACGCCCGGCACCCGGCTGCTCGACCCGACCCAGGTGTCGCCGGCGTTCGAGCAACTGCAGCAGGTCCGCGGCTACTACACGATGCCGTCGACTCTCGACGTCGACCGCTACGAGATCAACAACCCCGACGCGGCGCAGACCGGTGGACCGCCCACATCGGTGCAAGACATCGTGATCGCGGCCCGCGAGCTCAACCTCGACGGTCTCGAGAGCAGCCAGCGCAACTGGGCCAACGACCACACGGTCTACACCCATGGCTACGGCGTCGTCGCCGCGCGAGGCAACGAACGTGGCCCGCAGGGTCAGCCGGTATGGACGGTCAAGGACATTCCGCCGGTGACCCAGGACGCGTCGCTCAAGCTCAACGAGCCGCGCATCTACTTCGGCGAGAACTCACCGACCTACTCCATCGTCGGGCAGCCGCCCGGCGCCGCGCCGGTCGAGGTCGATATCCCGCAGGGCACGTCCAACGAGGGTGCCGCCACCAACAACACCTACGAGGGCTCCGGCGGTGTGCCCGTGGGCAGCCTGTTCAACCAGGCGCTCTACGCGTTGAAGTTCGGCGAGCCAAACATCCTGCTGTCGGGCCGGGTCAATTCGGACTCGCAGATCCTCTACGACCGGCATCCGCGTGAGCGGGTACAGAAGGTCGCACCGTGGCTGACGGTCGACGGCGACCCGTACCCCGCCGTCGTGCCGGACGCGAACGGCAAGACCCGGATCGTGTGGATCGTCGACTGCTACACGACGTCGAGCCACTACCCGATGTCCGAGCTGACCAGCCTCGAGGACGCGACCTCGACGTCGCTGACCGACCAGGCGACCAACGAGGCGTTGCCGAACGACCAGATCAACTACATGCGCAACTCGGTCAAGGCGGTCGTCGACGCGTACGACGGCTCGGTGGACCTCTACGCGTGGGACGAGAACGACCCCATTCTGCAGACCTGGATGAACGTGTTCCCCGGCGTGATCAAGCCCAAGGCGGACATCAGCCAGGGCCTGATGCAGCACCTGCGCTACCCGGAGGATCTGTTCAAGGTCCAGCGGGAGATGCTCACGCAGTATCACGTGACCGATCCGGACACCTGGTACGGCGGCGGCGAGCGTTGGCTGGTACCCGAGGACCCGACCGCGGGCGGCGTGGCGCAGCCGCCGTACTACCTGTCGGTCCAGATGCCCGGAGAGAAGGAGCCGAACTTCTCGCTGACCAGCGTCTTCGTGCCGCAGAGCCGGGACAACCTGGCGTCGTTCATGTCGGTGAACGCGGAAGCGACCGACGACGGGCCGAACGGCTACGGCACGATGGAGATCCTGCAATTACCCAGCGAGACGCAGGTGCCGGGCCCGAGTCAGATGGCCAACCAGTTCAACAACGACAAGGGCTTGTCACAGGCATTGTTGCCGTACGAACAGTCCGGGCTGCGAGTGATCAGCGGGAACCTGCTGACCTTGCCGGTCGGCAACGGGCTGCTCTACGTCCAGCCGATCTACACCCAGAACGCGGCGACGACCGGCTCGTACCCGATCCTGCAGTACGTCGTGGCATCCTTCGGCGACCAAGTCGGTTTCGGCCAGAGTCTGGACGAGGCGCTGAGACAGGCGTTGCGTGGCGAGTCCGGCACCGTGCCGCCGCCCGAGACCCCGCCGGAAACCGGGGGCGGTCAGACGACCCCTCCGCCGGCCAACGCAGAGGTCGAGCAGCTCCTGCAACGGGCTGATCAGGCGTACCAGGAGGCGCAGACGGCGCTCCGCAACCAAGATCTGGCGACCTACCAGGCCAAGGTCCAGGAGATGCAGGCTCTGATCCAGCAGGCGATGACTCAGCTCAACGCGGAGCAGTCACCGCCCCCCACGTCGGAGACCCCGAACCCGCAGAAGTGAGCCCTTCGGTACGCATGCGTTGCCCATCCTGAGATGCAGCTGAGCCGATTTGATTGCCGATGTCGGGTGGGCCTATGCTGTCCGAGCCGACGCGGGGTGGAGCAGTTCGGTAGCTCGCTGGGCTCATAACCCAGAGGTCGCAGGTTCAAATCCTGCCCCCGCTACCAACGTGAACGCCCCCGGAGTCCAGTGCTCCGGGGGCGTTTCGCATGTCGGCTCGGCCGATGGGACCTGGCTTTCCGGATCGCGCCCCATCTGGCGTCGGATCAGTCGAGGCCGTTCAGCGCGATGCCGGCGTGCGCGACCGATGGCATTGCCACCAAGACGCCGGAGACGACGAAGAAGATCCCTGCGTACAGCCAGCCACGAAGACGACGAGTCATAACGTTCACCTCCCTCCCTGCGTTCGGATTCCTCCGTAGAGCTTCGGGTCAGTCGATGGCATTGAACGAGATGCCGGCATGGGCGACCGAGGGCATCGCAACCAAGACGCCGGAGACCACGAAGAAGACGCCGGCATACAGCC
>DATFRX010000023.1:0-4373 GCA_035262905.1 Nocardioidaceae bacterium | reverse complement strand
GCCGTCCTGCTCATCGCGGCGCTCGCGTCGACAGACTGGCAGTCGCTGATCCGCGCCGCCATCGGCCTGGCCGCGACGTTCGGCATCTTCCTGCTGATGTGGCTGGTCTATCCGAAGGGGCTCGGCTACGGCGACGTCCGGCTGTCCGGGGTGCTCGGCATGGCGCTGGCGTGGGAGGGCTGGCCGCAGTTGGTGATCGGTCTCTATGCCGCGTTCATTCTCGGCGGCATCATCGGCGCCCTGCTGTCCGCGTTCAAGATCGTGGACCGCAAGGGCTACCCGTTCGGCCCGTTCCTGCTGTTCGGCGCCTGGTTCGCCGTCGTGATCGGTCCGTCCGTCATGGCCTGGTGGGGCTGAAAACTTGGTCGGCGAAGGACGCAACCTGACGAACCGCTCATGAGTCGTGTGTTCGACCGGCGAGTGGGAGGTGGCGACATGGACGACGACTTCGTTCGGCAGGTCTACGCGGCCTCCTACCGGCGCCTGGTCGGCCAGCTCTATGGCGTATGCGGCGATCTCGGCGAGGCAGAGGACGTCGTCCAAGAGGCGTTCGCCAGGGCGATCCAGCACGAGCGGAAGTTTCGGCGTACCGACAATCCCGAAGCCTGGCTGCGCACGGTCGCGGTCAATCTGAGCCGGAGTCGCTGGCGGCGCCGCATCCTCGGTGACCGGCTGCAGCGCCAGGCGCACCGATCGGAGACCCAGCCAGATCTGTCGCCCGATCACGTGATGCTGGTTGCCGCCCTCAAGGAGCTTCCCGAGGCACAGCGGCAGGTGATCGCGCTGCACCATCTGGCCGACCTGCCCGTGCATGAGGTTGCCGAGGCAGTCGGCGCTCCGGAAGGCACGGTCAAGGCCCGATTGAGCCGCGGTCGAGCCCAGCTGGCCCGAATACTGCGCGACCGAGAGGAGGCTCGCCATGCGTGATCTGGATGATCTGCTCGACCCGGTGGTGAGCCGAAAGGCCTCGGCCGCCGCCCGTACTCCCGACTTCGCGGCCGTGGAGCGACGTGGCCAACAGCGGCGTCGCCGAGCCCGCGCTGCCGCTGTCGGCGCCGTCGTCGCAGTCGCCGCCGTGGTCAGTGTCGTTGGGTCGCAGGTGGCGTCCTACCGAAGCGACACCGCACCGGCCGGGACGATCAAGTGGGTCGGCCCCGACGGCGAGCTGGCCCGAGATGTCGCGTCGGGGAAGGCGGCCAGCGGAGATGTGATGGTCGCTGCCGACGGGTCATTGCTGACCGAATGGGGTACTGACATCGACAATCCGGGAGCAAATCAGTCGCCGTTCATTCACGGATTCTCGCTGGCGATCGACGGCAAAACCTACTGGTCGCCGCTGGAGTATCAGGACATCGAGGTCTCGCGGCTGGCATCCGGTGACTTCTTGGTGGGACTCACAGAGAAGAACGGCGAGCCCGCGCCAATTGCGTATTACATCGCCGATCCCAGCGGCCTGCGGCCGGTCGAGCTGACCGACGATCCTGCCGACCTGGCGAACTCTGACTATGACGGCTATGCGTGGATGTACGCCGAGCCGGATCCGCCAGTCGGCCTGTATGCGCTCGACGTCGGGAGCGCGACCGCCTCACTCGTCTCAGGGCTACCGCGTGTCGTCCCGGACAACAACGATCTCAGCATGCAACTGCCTCAAACCGACGACGGTGAGCTCTGGGTCATCGCGGACGAGCCGGACCAGCCAGCGGAGCTGCATCATCTGGCTCCCGATGGTCGACTGTCCACGTATCCCATGCCAGCCGGAGGCCTAAGCCACTGGCCCCTTCCGGAAAATCTCATCGCGATCTCGGCAAGTCAGGACGGTCGGCCGATCCTGCTCTGGGCCGATGCCAAGCTCGACACGAATGGCCCGCCGGTCTCTCCGCGACCGTTGAAGCTGACGACAGTTTCTGCCTCGGGAGCATTCCGCACCGTCGACCTTGGGATGATGCCAGGCAAGGCCCCTGCCAATGCGGCAGCACTCCCGGACGGCCGGCTCCTTGTCAACAACAGCGTCGGCCTGCTTCGGTCCTCGGATAAGAGCTGGCAGGACTTCGAGCCGCTTGCGCCGCCGGACGGTATTCGCGCCGAGCAACTGCGACACTATGCGCTGGCCGCGTCCGATGACGCTGTCTGCCTGGCGTCGTCGCCATACTTTGGCGTCAATCTGAGCGGATCCGGACTTCGCTGCACCCAAGACGGCGAGTCCTGGCATCTGGTCGACCTAACCCCCTGACGGGTTTTGCGCCCGTACGCACCACGCCGGGGTCCGGCGTGGTGCGTACGGGCGCAAAACCGACGGACGCGGCGGCCCGGCGACCCGTCATGATTCGGTCGGCACGGGACGCAACCCGGCGGGCGGTTCGTGAGTCGTGAGTTCAATCGGCGAGTGGGAGGTGGCGAGATGGGCGACGACTTCGTTCGGCAGGTCTATGCCGCCTCCTACCGGCGTCTGGTCGGCCAGTTGTATGGCGTGTGCGGTGACCTCGGCGAGGCAGAGGACGTCGTCCAGGAGGCGTTCGCGCGGGCGATTCAGCACGAGCGGAAGTTCCGGCGTACGGACAATCCCGAGGCGTGGCTGCGGACGGTCGCGGTCAATCTAAGCCGGAGCCGCTGGCGGCGACGCGTCCTTGGTGACCGGCTGCAGCGCCAGGCGCACCGCTCGGAGAGCCAGCCCGAGCTGTCGCCCGATCACGTGATGTTGGTTGCCGCGCTCAAGGAGCTGCCGGAGGCGCAGCGGCAGGTGATCGCGTTGCATCATCTGGCTGATCTGCCGCTCCACGAGGTGGCGACCGCGGTCGGTGCTCCGGTCGGGACGGTCAAGGCTCGGTTGAGTCGGGGGCGAGCCGAGCTGGCTCGAATACTGCGCGATCGGGAGGAGGCTCGCCATGCGTGATTTGGATGAACTGCTCGACCCGGAGGTGAGCCGCAAGGCCTCGGCCGCCGCCCGTACTCCTGACTTCGCGGCGGTGGAGCGACGTGGGCAGCAGCGTCGTCGCCGGGCCCGCGCGGTCGCCGTCGGCGCCGTCGTCGCAGTCGCCGCTGTGGTCAGCGTCGTGGGGTCACAGGTGGCGTCCTACCGAAGCGACACGGCACCAGCGACTCCACCCGGGTTCGACGACTCGGACGGCAGGCTGGCCCGCGTTGTCGGGTCTGGGAATGCGTACACCGACGACGTGGCGATGACCGATGCCGGAGCGACCTTGGCGACCTGGATTCATTTCAAGTTGCGCGGGCCGACGATCGAGTACGGATTCAGCCTTGCTGTCGGCGACGAGACCTACTGGTCGCCGATGGATTACGGCGTCGTCGAAACGACCCCGTTGGCCGGCGGCGCCTTCGTCCTTGGCACCTCGCCAGATCCCGATGCTCGGCCGAGCTACTCATTGGTCGACGACGACAAGGGCATCCGGCCGCTGAAGATGGCGGCGCAGCCCGCCGACCTGGAGAGCAGATCCTATGAAGGCTATGCGCTGCTGTCGGACCGGCCGCATGGCGCGACCAAGATCTTCGCCGTCGATGTGGAGACCGAGACGGCAGCGCCCGTCGCCCAACTTGCGAATGTCACGCCGTACCTTCCCGACCCATCGCAGCTACCGCAGACCGACGACGGCGCCTTGTGGGTCGTCGACCGGGCGCCCGATGGGCCGCAGCTGGTCTACTTGACCTCGGACGGTGACGTCTTCAGTTATCGACTGCCACCCGGGAGCGTGCGTGACGACGTGACCATGAGTCTCCGGGCGATGTCGGTGAGTCCGGACGGCCGTCCGATCCTGCTCTGGGTCGATGGCCGACCGGGTGGGGAGAACGGCCCGCGCCCCCCGCTGACGTTGCAACTGAGCACGGTCACGGGCTCCACCGTTCACACCTTCGACTACTTGGGTAGCACCCGGCTTCTGGATCAACCGAGCGCGGCGGCGCTGCCGGACGGACGGCTGCTGATAAGGACCGGTCGGTCGCTGCTACTGACCACCGACTCAGGTTGGCGACAGGCAGCGGACGTCGACCTCTCCACGATTGCCACCTACGAGGAACTCAGGAACAGCAAGCTCAGCGCCAGTGACGATGGGGTGTGCCTGCTCCCGTACAACAGGACTGACCCGGGATTCCCGCCCCACGTCTCCCAGTGCACCGAGAACGGCGAGACCTGGTATCCGGTCGACCTAACCCCCTGACGGTCTTGCGTCCGTACGGACCGCGTCGGACCGGCAGCGTAGTGCGTACGGGCGCAAAACCGACGGACGTCGCGCGCGTGACAGACTGGCCGACATGCTCCGATGGCTGACTGCAGGGGAGTCGCACGGGCCGGCTCTGGTGGCGATCCTGGAGGGACTGCCGGCCGGCGTCGCAGTGACAAGCGACGACATCAGTGCCGCGCT
>DATFRX010000022.1:0-7120 GCA_035262905.1 Nocardioidaceae bacterium | reverse complement strand
CAGGCGATCGGCAGGTCGTGGCTAGCCTGCGGCATCGCACGCAGCTCGTCGAGGCTGTACTCCCACGTCCGGCCGCCGTAGACGAGTTCCAGTCGCCAGGTCGCCGGATCGATCCGCTCGACCTGGGCCGCGGCGGCGCTGCGGTTGATCGGTATTCCCTGCGGACCGTCGCCGGAGCGTACGCCGAAGATCGACACCCGTCGAAGCCAGCTCACCGTCGACCCGCCAGTCGCAAGGACGGCGACACCGGCGGCGGCCCACGTGACCCGCAGCAGACCGCGTCGGGTCAGCCCACCTGGCGGCGGCGCCGGCTCGTCCCGATCGACCGGCGCGCCCAGCGCCAGCCGAATCACCGGCAGCTTGATCGCGACATGGATGAGCAGCGACCCGATGAACACCCACGCAACCGCGTAGTGCAGCGACCGGAAGTTGAACCCCCACGGATACCACTGCGCGGCGTTGCTCAGCCCGGTCGCGAGCTGGAAGATCACCGAAGCCATCAGCAACGCGATCGACACGCGCTCGGCCAAGTGCAGCAGCTGCGCTCGACCCGGCCGCCACGGTGGTCGGCGGAACAGTCGCGGGAAGACCGACCAGAGCTTGACCAGCAGCAGGGGCACGGCCGCAGTACCACTGATGACGTGGAGTCCCTGGGTCACGCGATAGAGCCAGTACGGGCTGGTCGGGATCGTCAGCCAAACCGGAGTGTCCTGCTGGAAGTGGCTCCACAGTCCGGTCAGGAACGTGATCGACAGCGTGATCCCGAGCCAGACGCCGACCCGGCTCGTGAGCTGCGGTCCGCGCAGCCGATCGGAGAAGTCGTCGTCCCGCGGGAGCCGGACCCGCCTCGGGCGAGCTCGCTCGGCCGAGACATCGCGGGCGTCGGTGGTCATTGCCCGGTCGCCGCCAGCGTCGCGACCCACCGGCCGTCGCGGGACGCCAGGTCGAGTACGCCGAGCCCGGCTGCCACGGCCAGCGAGCCGATCGCATCGGCACCGACCCAGGCCCAGGCGAACGCGGCGGTGATCCGGTCGCCGACCCGGAGCCGGATCTCCTCGCGGCGGACGCCGAATCCCGGCCGGGCCAACTCGACGAGCAACGTGCCGACCGGGCCGAGCAACTCCCCGGCCCGGCGCAGCAGGCGCACCGGATCGGCGCCGATGCCGATGTTGCCGTCGGCCAGCAGGACATGGCGCCATCGCCCGGCCGCCGGTACGTGGTCGAACACATCGCGACGCAACGCGGCCGCGCCACGGGATTGCGTACTCAACACGGCCACCCCCGAGACGTCGATCCCCATCGCGGGAACGCCGCGGGCACCGAGGGCGGCGGTCAGCCGTCCCGGTCCGCAGCCGATGTCGAGGGTCGGACCGCCGCACGGATCGATCAGCAGGCGGTGGTCGGTGGCATCCGGCTCGGCCGCCCATCGCCCCACCGGGAGCGGACCGCATCGGCCGTCGGCTCGGATCAGCTCGCACGGCAGGCCGACGAACGCGGCGTCGAAGGCGGCGACCTTGTCGAGGGTCGTCATGGCCGGCTCCGGGCGGCTGTGCGCCGGGCGGGGTCCCGGTGCTCGGCCCACCGGGCGGCGAACCGCGACGCGGGCGCCAGCCCCGCCACTGCCTCGGCATCGCGGGCGGTGTCGACGTCGCGCAACCGCCGAGTGCGGCCGGTCCGCCAGCCGGCCGTGCCGAGGGCGCGCATAGTCCGCACACCGGTGTCGGGATGCGACATCGGCACGCTCTCCAAGCAGTCCGCGACGGCTGGCTGCCTGGTCGCCAGCAGCCACCAGCCGCCGTCCCGGGCCAGGCCCAGCACCGCGTCGTGACCGGCAAGCCGATCGTGGGCGGCGACCAGGTCGGCCGACGTCACCTGCGGCGTATCCGAGCCGATCTGCACGACGGCGGTCGGACGTCCTGCCACCACGGCCGCGTCCGCATGTGCCGCCGCGAGCCGCTCGGCCAGCCCCCGCCCTCGCTGCCCGATCACCAGGCATCGGCCGAGCGCCGCGCGAAGCTCGTCGGCCCGGGGAACCGAGTCGAGATCGCCGGTGAACGCGACGACGACCGGCCAGCCGGTGCCGGCCGCCGCCGCGAGCGTGTCGAGCAGGCTGTCCGTGGCGAGGTCGGCGGCGGCCCTCGGTCCGACGGTCGCCGCGAGTCGGGTCTTGGCGAATCCGGGCACCGGCGCCTTCGCCATCACGAGCACCGCCGCACCCGACACCGATTCCGACCGCGACGTCATGCCACCACCCGGGTGAGGTCGCGCGCCGCCCGCACAGTGCCGCGCAACGAGCCCGACACCTTCGACCGAGTGCCTGCCGCCCTCGGACCGTAGGCGATGTCGACCTCGCCGATCGACCAGCCCGCCCGAGCTGCCCGCAGCATCAGCTCGACCGGGTAGCCGAACCGCCGATCCCTCACGCCCAGCGCGATCAGATCGGCTCGTCGGCACACCCGCATCGGCGCCAGGTCACTCAGAGCGAGGCCGCTGACCCGGCGCAGTCGGCGCAGCACGAGTCTGGTCCCGAGTCGGGCGTGCCACGGCCACACTCCGCGGCCGGTCGGTCGCCGCCGGCCGATCGCCATCGTGACCTCGCCCCGATGCACCAGCGCCGTCAACGGCACCAGATCGGCCAGGTCCATCGACCCGTCGCCGTCGACGACCGCGACGAGTTCGGCCGTCGCCGCGAGTACACCGGCGTGCACGGCCGCGCCGTATCCGATCCGGTCCTCACGTACGACAGTCGCGCCGAGGGAGCGAGCGACATCGCCGGTGCCGTCGGAGGAGCCGTTGTCGACGACGATCGCGGCATACCCCTCGGGCAGTCCGGCCAGCACCGTCGGCAGTGCCGCCGCCTCGTCGCGACAGGGCAGTACGACGTCGCAGATCGCCACTCGTCCGTCCACGCCAACGACGGTATGCAGCAGCCTCGCCCCGGCGACATGGATTCGCGATGACGGACCTGTGACGTATGCGCCGAGCGCCGATCGAGCAGCCCTCGCGGCCCTAATCTGACGAGCGTGCTGGTCCGCCCCTCGATCGCACGCCCGCTCCCGAGCATCCTGTGCATCGCCGGCGGCGGGCTGCTCGTCGCGCTCGCGATCTGCTGGCCGCGATGGACCGGCGAGCGGGTGGGCGCGACGTGGGCACCGCTGTTCGCCGAGTGGGACCCACGGCTCGGTCCCGGCACGCTCGCGGCGATCGTCATCGCGGTCGCGGTCGTGACCATCGGTCCGGTGCTCGCCGAGCGACTGTCCTGGCCCGTCCTGCTCGCCTGGACCTGGGCAACCGCCACCGCATGGACGATCGCCCTCGCCGCGGTCGACGGCCGGGCCGGCATCGCCGACGTCTTCGCGCGACCGGGCGAGTATCTCTACGACGCGAGTCACGTCACGTCGTGGCGACAGGTGTTCCCGGACTTCGTCGACCGGATACCGCTCGGAGCCGAGGACAACTGGGAGGTCCACGTGGCGGGCCATCCGCCGGGCGCGCTGCTGACCTTCATCGGCTTCGACCGGATCGGGCTCGACGACCCCTTCTGGCTCGGCCTCACCGTGCTCGCCCTCGGCACCACGGCGGCGGTCGCCTGCTGCGTGACCCTCCGCGTCCTCGCCGGAGAGGTGTGGGCTCGCCGCGCGACGCCATGGCTGATCCTGGCCCCGGCCGCGATCTGGGTCGGTGTGACGACCGATGCGCTCTTCGCGGCCGTGGCTGCCTGGGCGATCACGCTGCTGGCGCTAGCCGCGACCCGCCAACGGCACGCACCCGCGTACGGGATCGCCGCCGGACTCGCGTTCGGCTGCTGTCTCTATCTGTCGTACGGACTGGTGCTGCTTGCCCCGATCGCACTCGGCGTACTCGTCGTGGCCCGTCGTTGGCAGCCGATCCCCTGGGTGCTGGGCGGCATCGCGGTCGTGGCCGGCGCCGTGACGCTGGCCGGCTTCGCCTGGTGGGAGGCCTATCCGGTCCTCGTCGAGCGCTACCAGGCCGGCCTGTCGAAGTCCCGTCCCTACGACTACTGGGTGTGGGCCAATGTCGCCGCCTGGACCTGCGCCGTAGGACTGGCGGTGTGGGCCGTCCTGCCGGCGACCGTACGCACACTCGCGAAGGGCGACCCGGATCGGCGGCCCGGCGCCCGTGCGGTCGCCTGGCTCGGCGCCGGTGCGATCGCAGCGGTCGCGGCGGCGACGCTGTCGGGCATGAGCAAGTCCGAGGTGGAGCGGATCTGGCTGCCGTTCGCCTGGTGGGCGCTGTTGCTGGCGACGTTGCTGCCGGACCGATGGCAGCGGCCGGTCCTCGTCGGCCAGGCGGCCGGCGCCCTGCTCCTGCAGCATCTCGTGGTGACCCAATGGTGAGAGGGACAATGTCGTACGTGACCAGGGACTCCCACGTCCTCGTCGTGGAAGACGATCCAGCGGTTCGCGATGTCGTACGCCGCTACCTCGAGCGCGACGGTCATCGCGTGACGCTGGCGCACGACGGGGAAGCCGCGCTTCGCGCCGCCGACGACACGATCGACCTGGTCGTGCTCGACGTCATGCTGCCCGGCATCGACGGCCTCCGGGTGTGCCAGCGGCTGCGCGACGGCGCCTCCGGCCGACCGGACGTCCCGGTCATCATGCTGACCGCGCTCGGCGAGGAGGACGACCGGATCGCGGGCCTGTCGCTCGGCGCCGACGACTACGTCACCAAGCCGTTCAGCCCGCGTGAGCTGTCGTTGCGCGTGACATCGGTGCTGCGCCGCGCGGCGAACGGCGCCGAGCGCATCGGTCCGAAGGCGCTCTGCGACGGCGACCTGGTCGTCGATCTGCCCTCGCGACGAGTCACGCTTCGCGGCGAGGAGCTGGCCCTGACGCTGCGCGAGTTCGACCTGCTGACCTTCCTGCTCGCGCATCCTGGCCAGGTGTTCAGCCGATCGGAGCTGCTCGACCGGGTGTGGGGCTGGAGCTTCGGAGACCATTCGACGGTCACGGTGCACGTCAAGCGACTGCGGCACAAGATCGAGGACGATCCCTCGGCGCCGACCCGGATCAGCACCGTCTACGGCCTGGGCTACCGCTACGACCCGGAGGAGCCGGACACATGAGTGAGCACGATTGGCGCGCGGCCCTGCTCGGCCTGGCCTGCTCCTTGCCGGTGGCGCTGATCGGCGCGCTGTTGCTGAGGCGACTGCGGTCGCGTTCGCTGACCCTGTCGATGGTCGTCATCACCCTGATCCCGCTGATCGCGCTGATCGCCGGTGTCGTCGTCACGAGCGGGTTCATGCTCACGAAGGAGCTGCGCAGCGGTGCCGTCGTGTGGATCGTCGTGACGCTGGTCTGCGTACCGACGGCGATCCTGCTCGGTCGCTCGCTGGCGCGCCAGAGCGTTTGGGAGCGCGAGGCCCGAGATCGCGAACGCACCGCCGAGCGGGCCCGACGCGAGCTGGTCGCCTGGGTGAGCCACGACCTGCGTACTCCCCTCGCCGGCATCCGGGCCATGACCGAGGCACTCGAGGACCGGGTGGTGCACGAGCCGGTCGACGTCGCGGCGTACGCACGGCAGATCCGTCACGAGTCGCTCCGGCTGTCGGCGATGGTCGACGACCTGTTCGAGATGTCGCGCATCCATGCCGGTGCGCTGAACCTGTCGCTGCGGCCGGTGTCGATGTCCGAGGTGGTACGCGAGGCGGTCGCGTCGGTGCATCCGAGTGCGGCGGCCGGTGGTGTCGAGGTACGGATTCGCCCCGGCGACCCGGTCGAACCCATCGTGCTCGGCGGCGGCAACGAGCTGGTACGCGTGGTCCGCAATCTGCTCGGCAACGCCGTACGCCACACGCCACGGCTCGGCGAGGTCGTCGTGTCGACCGGCTCGGATCAGGAAGCCGTCTGGCTCCGGGTCGACGACGCCTGCGGCGGCATCCCCGAGCCGGAGCTGTCGTCGGTCTTCGACCTCGCGTATCGCGGCAGCGCTGCCCGTGACGTCGGGCGCGCCGACGGAGCCGAACCGGCCGGCGCCGGGCTCGGTCTCGCGATCGCCCGCGGACTCGTCGAGGCGCACCACGGCAAGATCGGCGTCGCCAACCACGGTCCGGGCTGCCGGTTCGAGATCCGGCTCCCCCTCGCACCGCGGGCAGCTCCGGCCGAGGCAGCCGCCCACTGACGCCCACTGGGGGTAGGCAAATCGCGAAACATGCCGGCGTGTTTCGCGATTTGGCTACCGCCAGTGGTCCGCCGTCGGTCGGAGCGGTGCGGTCGCCAGCTCCTTGAGGCCGACGTCGGGGTCGATCTGGGCCTGGAAGCCGAGGCCCGACCGAGCGGCGTCCGGTGATGCGACGACGTGCCGGACGTCGGCCGGCCGGTAGGCGCCCGTCACGACCGGCTCCGGTCCCCCGCTGGCCGAGGCGATCGCGGCCGCGAGGTCGCCGACCGTACGCGGCTGACCCGAGCAAACGTTGTACGCGGTCAGCCCATCCGGATGCCCGGCCACCGCCTCGACCGCTGCCACGTTCGCGGCCGCCACGTCGCTGACATGGACGAAGTCCCTTATCTGCCGGCCGTCCTCGTACACCCGAGGCGGCTCGCCATGCGCCGCGGCCGAGCGGAAGATCGCCGCGACACCGGCGTACGGGGTGTCCGCCGGCAGGCCCGGTCCGTAGACGTTGTGATAGCGCAACGCCACCGCCCGAGCCGAGCGCAGCGTGCACCAGGCGGCGGCGTAGTGCTCCTGCGCCACCTTCGAGGCCGCATAGGCGGTACGCGGACGCAACGGCGCCGACTCGTCGACCGAGACCCACTCCAGCAAGGCCTCGCACCGATGGCAGCAATGGTCGAAGACCCCCGCGTCGAGATCCGCCACCCGCCTCGGAGCAGGAGCGACCACGCCATGGTCCGGGCATCGATAGCGACCGTCGCCGTAGACCACCATCGACGACGCCAACACGAGCCGGTCGACACCGGCCCGGGCCATCGCGGCCAGCAGGGCGGCCGTCCCGAGGTCGTTGTGCGACGCATACTCCGGGAAGTCCGCGACGTCGACGCCGTTGCCGACCATCGCCGCCTGATGGCAGACCAGGTCGACGCCGGCCAACAAGGCGTCCAGCCCAGTGGCATCGCGCAGGTCCAGCCGCCGGACTCCC
>DATFRX010000021.1:0-5542 GCA_035262905.1 Nocardioidaceae bacterium | reverse complement strand
GCCGAGCACGAACAGGAACAGCAGCGGCTGCACGAGCCCGGTCAGCATCCGGGTCCGATCCCGGACGAAGCGGACCAGCTCCCGGCGCCACACGACCGACGTGGCGCGCAGCTGGTGCCGAAGGCCCGTGGTCGGAAGCCGTACCGCCGCGACCGACGTCGTGGTCGTCGCCATGACTACCTCCTCACCCAAGGTGGCGCCGGACGGTTCGCCGCCTCGGCGTCGCGGATGGTGCGACCCGTATAGGACAAGAAGACGTCGTCGAGACTCGGCCGGGTCACCGTGACCGAGCGGATCGGGACGTCGAGACCGCTGAACAGCCGGGGCACGAACTGCTCGCCGCCCGGCACCCCGAAGCTGACCGCCTTGCCGCCGCCGTCCACGCCGACCGTGGTCGCCTCCAGGTCGAAGCGTTCGGACAGCTGCCGGATCGCCGCCGCATCGTCGTCGGTCTGGATCCGGACCCGGTCCTCTCCGATGCCGGCCTTCAGCTCCTCCGGCGTGTCGAGTGCGACGATCCGGCCCTGGTCCATGATCGCGATCCGGTCGCAGTGCTCGGCCTCGTCCATGTAGTGCGTCGTGACGAACACGGTGATGTCCTCGCGACGATGGAGCTCGGACAGGTAGTCCCAGATCGACGCCCGGGTCTGCGGGTCGAGGCCGATCGTCGGCTCGTCGAGGAAGAGCACCCGGGGCGAGTGCAGCAGGCCCCGGGCGATCTCCAGGCGACGCTTCATGCCGCCGGAGAAGGTCTGGACCAGGTCGCCCCGCCGCTCGTCGAGCCCCACCATGACCAGCACCTCGTCGAGCCGCGCGCCCAGCTCGGATCGCGGCACACCGTAGAGATCGGCGTGGAACCGGAGATTCTGCTCCGCCGTGAGGTACGTGTCGAGCGTCGTCTCCTGGAACACCAGGCCGATGTGCCGGCGTACCTCGTCGCGCTCGGTCACAACGTCATGGCCGGCGACCGTGGCCGATCCCGCCGTGGGGTCGGCCAGCGTGCAGAGCATCTTGATCGTCGTGGACTTGCCGGCGCCATTGGGTCCGAGGAACCCGAACGTCTCGCCCGCCTCGACGTCGAGATCGATTCCGCGCACCGCCTCGACCGTGCGGTCGCCCTTGCCGAACGTCTTGGTGAGTCCGCGGATCGCGATGGTCGCCGCGCGTTCGCGTTCTCTCACGGGGTCAGACACGGCCACAGCATGCCTCGAACACTCTTGTCGTTGCCACACATCGAGTCTGCCTTGGGCGAGCTGCTTGCCGTAGGTGCGGCGACGGCGAGCGCTTAAGGCTTGGCGGTCTGCTGCGCTCGGCGCCAGCGGATGCCGGCCTCGATGAAGCCGTCCAGATCTCCGTCGAGCACGTCGTCGGTCTTCGCGGTCTCGTACTCGGTCCGCAGGTCCTTGACCATCTGGTACGGGTGCAGTACGTACGAGCGCATCTGGTCACCCCACGATGCCGCCACGTCGCCTCGCAGCTCGTCGAGCTTGGCCCGCTCCTCCGCGTGCTTCAGGGCGAGCAGCTTGGCCTTCAGAATCGACATCGCGGTGGCGCGGTTCTGGATCTGGCTCTTCTCGTTCTGGACGCTGACCACGATGCCGGTCGGGGAATGGGTAATGCGCACCGCCGAGTCGGTCGTGTTGACGCTCTGGCCACCGGGTCCGGACGAGCGGTAGACGTCGACCCGGATCTCCTCCTCGGGCACCTCGATCTCGTCGGTCTGTTCGAGCACCGGTACGACTTCGACGGCGGCGAACGACGTCTGGCGGCGACCCTGGTTGTCGAACGGCGAGATCCGGACCAGCCGGTGGGTGCCCGACTCGACCGACAGCGTGCCGTAGGCATAGGGCGCCTTGACCGCGAAGGTGGCCGACTTGATCCCGGCCTCCTCGGCGTACGACGTGTCGTAGACCTCGGTGGGGTATTTGTGGCGCTCGGCCCAGCGCAGGTACATCCGCATCAGCATCTCGGTGAAGTCGGCCGCGTCGACCCCACCGGCGCCGGAGCGCAGCGACACGAGTGCGTCCCGCTGGTCGTACTCGCCGGACAGCAGGGTGCGCACCTCGAGCGACTCGATGGCCTCGTGCAACCGGCGGAGCTCGACCTGCGCCTCGGCGAGCGAGTCGGCGTCACCCTCCTCGCCGGCCAGCTCGAACAGCACCCCCAGGTCGTCGAGCCGCGACCGCAGTCCGGTCACCCGCTCGAGCTCGCCCTGCAACGCCGACAGCCGCCCGGTCACCCGCTGCGCGTTGGCCTGGTCGTCCCACAGGTCCGGCGCGGCAACCTCCTCCTGGAGGGTGGCGATCTCGGCCCGCATCCCGTCGAGGTCGAGCACACCCTCGATCGTCGAGAGGGTGGCGTCGAGCTCCTTGAGCTGGGCGTCGATATCCACATCTGTCACACCCGACAGCGTACGGCAGGGGTCAGGCCGCAGCCGCCAGCGCGATGTCGCGACCGAGTCGCCACGCCTGCGCCTGCGCGGCCACGCGGGCCGTGTCGGCGTCGGTCGTCGCCAGGTTCGGCCGGAAGCCGACCGTCGAGATGTCGTCGACGCCGGCCCAGCGCAGCCAGTACTCGAAGTACGGCGCCGCGAAGTCGACGCCGAAGCGCTCGTCACGCTCCGGCCCCCACACCGCGCCGGTGTAGAGCACGGTGGCCGGCTTGCCACGCAGCAGTCCGGTGTATCCGGCGTCGGGGTCGAACGAGAACACCATGCCGGGCTGACTCACCACGTCGATGAGCTGCTTCAGGATGTAGGGGACGGTGTGGTTCCAGGTCGGCACCGAGAACAGATAGCGGTCGGCCGCGGCCAGTCGCTCGAAGGTCCGTCGCGCCGTGCGCCAGGCGGTCGCGGAATCGCCCTGCGGATCGGCGCCGCCGAACACCGCCATCTTGGCGGCGACCGCATCGGGGCCGAAGGCCGGCAGGGTCCCGTCCCACAGGTCCCAGTGCTCGACGTCGGCCTCCGGATCCGACTGGCGGTAGCCGTCGAGGAACCGCTCGGCGAGCGCCAACGACTCCGACTCCGCACCGCGCGGTGACGCCGAGACGTGAAGCAGCGTGGTCATGTCGATCTCCCATCGGTGTGAGTTATGTGCGGGCGCACATACCTTGGCAATGTGTGCGGGCGCACGGATATTCCCGTACCGTCGAGGTCATGACCGACACGGCTGCTTGGGCGGCACTGCTGCGCGTCCACGCTCGGCTCGTGCCCCGGCTCGACCGGGAGCTGCGTGAGCGGTGCGGCCTGCCGCTGACCTGGTACGACGTGCTGCTTGAGCTCAACGCGGCGCCGGACCGGCGGCTCACGATGAGCGAGCTCGGCGAGCTGGCCGTGGTGAGCCGGACCCGGGCCACGCGAGTCGTCGATGAGCTCGTCGCGGCCGGCCTGGTCGAGCGGCTCCCCCATCCAGAGGACGGGCGCTCGACCCTGGTCGGGCTGACCGCCGAGGGACGCCGTCGGTTTCGCCGGGCGGCTCCGGTCTATGTCCGTGGCATCGAGCGCCACTTCACCCGGCACCTCGGGCCCGACGCCGACGCGGTCGCCCGGGCACTCGAGCGCGTACTCAAGGCCGAGGCCTAGGTCGCGGGAGTCACTGGTCGGCCAGGAGTCGGGCGACCCCGCGGGCATCCGGCATGCGATGAGTGAGGCCGCGGATCCGGCCGAACGCCTTGTCGGCCGACACGAGTGTCGCGCCGGCGGACATGGCTGCGGCGGCCAATACGGCGTCGAAACAGCCGAGTGCGGAGTGTCGCTTCCACAGGTCCAAGCCGGAACGCAGATGCTGCTCCGTCACCAGCAACAGAGGTCCGAGCAACCGCGTGTAGTCAGAGGCGAGTTGCGCGGCGTCGTTTCGATCCAGGCGCCGGGCCCGCACATGAGCAAGCTCCTGGATGACCTCGACGGTCGTCGTCGCGGACAGCGTGCCCGCACCGATCGCATCGACGAGCTGTCGGGACGGTTCGCGAAGTGGATGGTCGACGCCGACGGCGTAGACCAGCACCGTCGTGTCGAGAACGATCATCCGCGGCGTCCCCGCACTTCGCGAAGCTCCTCGAGCAGCTCATCGATCTCGGGCACGTCCATCGGCCTCGCCGCGAGAATCGACCGCGCGGATCCGGCCCGATGATCGGCGGCGGGCGCGAGACCCCGGTCGATCGCGTCGCGGATCACTGCCGCCACCGACGTGTGCTGCCGCCGCGCCACCTCCGACACTCGCCGGTAGCGCTCCTCGTCCAACAGGAGCTGGAGCCTGCGAGTCATCGTCATACACATACAGTAGCATGTGTAGGTCAGGTAACCGGGACGACGGCGGACGCCTCACCGGTGACGACGGTCGAGTCATCCCAGCCGGGCGGGCTGAACGGCAGGGTCAGCGGGGCCGAGACCTCGATGACCGCGCGCTGGCCGACCAGGTCGACATCGCAGACCAGCCCGGGATAGTCCTCGCGGGCCCCGATGTCGTCGAGGTACTGCTCGGCGTACTGCGTCGCCAGTTGCGGGTCGATCTCGGCACGGTCGTCGAGGTCGCCGCTGTAGACCTGCTCACCCTCGATCCCGTCGACGGCAGCCAGTGCGGCACCGTCGGCGAGGGAATTGAGCGACTGGTTGTGCAGGTAGGCCGCCGAGGCGTCTACGACCACGACGGTGAGCAGTCCCACGACGAGGAAGAAGCCGATGATCATCACGGTCACCTGGCCCCGCTCGGCATCTCGGTGCGTCACGGCCGGTCCTCGCGGAAGGTGCCGTAGGGCTCGACGTGGGTGCTCGACAGCCGCACGCTCGGCGCGCTGTCGCCCATTGCGGCCGGGACCAGCGGCAGCGGCTGTTGCACGACGACCTCGACGGTGATCATCGAGCCCGCCGTCAGACACTGCTCCGGCCGCGGTTCGCAGGTGATCACAAGATCGGTGTTGCCGGCGTCGACGCCTTGGTCTTCGAGTGCCACCAGGAACGCCAGCTCGGCGCGGTCGTACGCGGTCGCCTGATCCGGCGCGAGTACGAAGGCCCGCCCGGCAGACCGGCTCGCTGAGCTTGCTGCGAAGGCACCGCGTTGGGCGTCGAAGACCGTGAGCAGGAGGTAGACCAGCGGCACCAGCAACAGCAGCCCGAGCCAGACGAACTCGATCACCGCCGTGCCGGACTCGTCGCGCCACCGTCGTTGTCGCCGTTGTGGCTGCGTCACGGCAGGACCTCGTCGACCGCATGCCCCTCGACGTCGAGGGACACCGCCGGACCGAACAGGCCGAGCGCCGGCACCTCCGCATGCACACGCACCTCGACGCCGGCCAACCCGTCCACCTCGGTGGCCCCCGCCGTGACGTCCTCGGCATAGTCGCCCGAGATCGCATCGTCGATCAGATCGCGCGTGCGCTGCGCCCCGTCCTCCGGAGCCTGGTCGAGCGACGCGCCGTAGCGGGCGCCGTCCGACGCCGCCGCCGTCAGCGTGTTGCGTACATGCAGGACGAGGCCGACCTGGATGACGCCGAGCACCAAGGGCACCAGCACCACCATGACCAGGACGAAGTCGACCACCGCCGC
>DATFRX010000020.1:0-5496 GCA_035262905.1 Nocardioidaceae bacterium | reverse complement strand
GACCTCGGTCTCGTCGTCGAAGCGCACCGGCCCAGGGTGAGTTCCGGCGCCGTCGAGTCCGGCGTGATCGATGTGATCGATGATGCTTCGCACCTTCGCGCGGTCGGTCTCGGCGCATTCGATGAGGAGCCGGCTGCGTACCGGCCCCAGGTCGATTACGGAGACAAACCCCTCGCCGGCAAGTGCCGCGATCAACACAGCCGGATCCTGCCCGTGCGGAACGGCGTAGGTGACCGTCGGGGCGTCGGGGGACCGTAGCCGGGCCTCGGTCCGCGCGCCGGCGTACGTCCAGTTCCGCAGCGCCAGCATGAACACGAGTCCGACCGCGAGAAGTCCGGCGAGCAGCATGATGGGGACGATGATGATCATGACTCCTCCAACCTGCGAGGTCGTCGCCGGAGACACCGCAGGTCGGGCCCCTCGTTGCGGCGGCCTCGTCTGACACCACAAGGCTCGGCCGGCCGACGAGTCGCCGTCGAGAGTCCTGCGTCACGTACCAGCGGCCCTTGGCCACCTGCCTGTTGTGCCCTGAGGTATCGACTTGGGACTACGGATCAGGGACCTAGGCCAGGTCCGCGGCCGATCGATCTGGCGTATGTATGAGACATGAGCACCGACGGCCATGGCGGTAGATGGTTCGAGCCGGCGCTCCTCCAGGATTTGCCGACTGAGGAGTGCAGCGATTTGCTGGCCGCCAAGTCGGTGGGACGGTTGGGCTTCAACGGCCCGGACGGTCCGCAGGTGCTTCCGGTCAACTACGTCGTCCGTATGGGCGACATCTTCTTCCGGACTGCCGCCGAGGGCACCCTGTCCCGGGCGATACTCGCCGGCCGCGTCGCCTTCGAGGTCGATGACATCGACGAGTTCATGCAGCGGGGATGGAGCGTCCTGGCGGTCGGCGCCGCGGAAGTGGTCGACGATCCAGATCTTCTGGCGGAGTTGGCGGGGGACCAGGGACCCGAACCGTGGGCCGTCGGTACCCGCCCGCAGGTCGTCCGGATCAGGACGGAGCGGATGACCGGACGCCGGGTCCTTCCGCGCTGAGGTCGCGGCCAGCCGGATCCCCGATCCGTGACTCCTACGTCGGCCCGACCTTGACCTCAAGTGAACTTTAAGTCGCAGTCTGGAGGCGACTTCGCAACCTGTCCACTGGAGGTCTCATGCCGACCGCACTCATCACCGGCGCATCGCAAGGACTCGGCAGGGCGCTTGCGCTGGCGCTGGCCGAGCGGGGCTGGTCCCTGGTCATCGACGCACGGCGGCCGGACCCGCTCGCGACGGTCGCCGAGCGACTCGTCGCAGCCGGAGCCGCCGCCGTACGCCCGGTTCCGGGTGACGTCGCCGATGCTGGCCACCGCGCCGTACTCGCCACCGTCGCCACCGACCTCGGAGGCCTCGACCTGCTGGTCAACAACGCGAGCACGCTCGGCGCCAGCCCACAGCCGAACGTTGCGGACTGGGTCGTCGACGGATTCCGTCAGGTGTACGCCGTCAACGTGTTCGCGCCGCTGGCCCTGACCCAGCTGGTGCTGCCCGGACTGCGGGCGCGTAGCGGCCGGATCGTCAACGTCAGCTCCGACGCGGCGGTCGAGCCGTACGAGGGCTGGGGCGCCTACGGGTCGTCCAAGGCGGCACTGGACCAGCTCACCGCGATCCTGGCCGCCGAGGAGTCGAGCCTGCGGGTGTACGCGGTCGACCCCGGTGACATGCGCACCCAGCTGCATCAGGACGCGTTCCCCGGCGAGGACATCTCGGATCGGGCCGAGCCGGAGTCGGTCGTCCCGGCCCTGCTGCGGCTGATCGAGGGCGACCTGCCGAGTGGCCGCTATCGCGCCAGCGAGCTGACTCCGGTGGCGGCGTGAGCGTGATCGGAGCCGTCGAATGAGTCCGCTGCTGCGGGATCCGGGACTGGACTTCGTCGTCCCCGCCGGGGCGGAGGCCACCGCGCCGCCAGAGCATCGCGGACTGTCCCGCGACGGCGTGCGCATGCTGGTGGCCCGCGACACCCACGCCAGTCACCAGGTCGTCGCGGACCTGCCGGAGGTGCTCGCGCCGGGCGACCTCGTCGTCGTCAACACCTCGGCCACCCTGCCCGCGGCACTCGACGCGGCCCGCCGCGACGGTCGGAGCCAACCGGTGCACGTGTCGACCGAGCTCGACGACGGGCGCTGGGTGGTCGAGGTGCGCCGGGTCGACAACGCTGGGCCAGACCCTGACGTACGCCCCGGCGCCCGGCTCGCGTTGCCCGGCGGAGTCCAACTCACGATCGCGGCCGCCTATCCCGACCCGGCCGCGACGCACTCGCGACTCTGGACGGCGCGACCGACGCCGGCGACCCGCTCGGCGACCCATCTCGCCAGGCACGGCCGGCCGATCCGCTACGGCTACGTCGCCGAGCCCTGGCCGCTGGCCGACTACCAGACGGTCTTCGCGACCCATCCCGGCTCGGCCGAGATGCCGAGCGCCGGCCGCCCGTTCACCGATCGGGTCGTGACCCGGCTGGTGGCGGCCGGCGTGGCACTGGCGCCGATCACCCTGCACTGCGGCGTGTCGAGTCCCGAGGCGCACGAGCTGCCGACGCCGGAGCGGTTCGACGTGCCGGTGGCCACGGCACGGTTGGTCAACGTTGCACGCGAGGCAGGTGGCCGGGTCGTCGCCATCGGCACCACCGTCGTACGCGCCCTCGAGTCGGTCGCCGACCCCTCCGGAGTGGTCGGGCCGGGCGCCGGCTGGACCGACCTGGTCCTCGGGCCGACCCGACCGGCGCGCGTCGTGACCGGCCTGCTGACCGGCCTCCACGAGCCGGGCGCGAGTCACCTCCAGCTGCTCGAGGCGGTTGCCGGGACCGAGGCGGTGCGCGCGGCGTACGCCGAGGCGATCGACCGGCGCTACCTCTGGCACGAGTTCGGCGACACGACGCTGTTCCTGCCCTGAGCGTCAGGCCCGATCGGCTCGTTACCTGCCGTTCGATTTGTGACGTTTCCGGGGACGCGCTGCGTTTCGCTGGCATGCGCCTGGGCTGCGCTACTCTGCGGCTTCATGTCGATGACGACGCCGTCCACAGTCGATCCGCTCTCGCAGTCCCTCGAAGGCCTCGTACGTCAGGGCACATTGAGCCCGATGCAAGCGTCCGAGCTCTACTCCGCCGCCGAAGCCCGTACCCCCGTGGGCCCTATCGAGCCACCACCACCGTCGGCCGGCTGGCCGCTGTACGACCGGGTCCGGGCCGGTGCGACCGCCCTCGGTGGCGCGCTGGCGCTGGCGACGGTGCTGCTGTGCGCGGACCTGACCGGTGGCGAGTTCAAGGGACCCTCCTTCACCGTGATGGCCGTGATCACGGTCGGCCTGGCGGTCGGCGCGGCCGCGTGGTACCTGCTGCTCGCCGCCGTCCCGCACAGCCGCTGGACCGCGAGCGTGCTCGCCGCGTTCGCGATCAAGAGCCTCGGCCTCACGATCATCGCGCCGTGGTCGGACAAGGACGCGCTGGTCTACCTCGTCGGCTTCGGCATGGTCGCGCTGAGTGCGGCGGGCTACTGGTACCTGCGCGGCGGTGCGTTCGCGTTCTCGGCCTTCGTGGGCGGCTTCATCGTGGCGAACCAGTTCGCCAACAACGTCATCGGCGACAACGACGGACCGTTGATGTACGGCGTCATCATGCTGCTCTATGGCATCGTGATCGCTGCTGCCGGATGGCGTTTCGAGTGCCGCAACATCACCGGCTTGCTCGGTGGCGCGGTGGCGTTGTTCGGCTTCTTCGTCGTGACCTACGTCGGGAGCTTCGCAGCGGTCGTCGTCCAGGGCGTCAACCAGTTGACGTCGAACCTCGGCGACCAAGGCGCTGCCCGGGTCAGCGGCATCGCCGACATGAACAACGACCTGCGGGTCTCGTTCATCCTGACCCTGCTGATCTGCGTGGCACTGACAGCGCTCTACGCCTACAGCCACAACGTCGGCTACCTGATCCTGGCGGCGATCGGCGCGACCCAGATCCTGAGCGTCGCGGTCCTCGCGCTGGCCCGCGAGCACCCGCTGCGCTGGGGAACCATCCTGCTCGCGGGTCTCGGCGGTCTGATCGCGTTGGCCGCGCTGATCGACCAGGCGCGGCGATCCGGCTACCGGCGGCCGGCACGTCCGGGCACCCCGGCGCCGGTCGGGCCGCCGCCCGGCCAGTACGGTCCGCCGCCAGGCGCTCCCTACGGTCCGCCTCCGGGCGGCTCCTACGGTCCGCCTCCGGATGGTCCGCCGCCTCCGGCCGGACCTCCGCCTGCTGGACCGCCTCCGGCTGGTCCGCCTCCGGCTGGTCCGCCTCCGGCTGGTCCTAGTGGTCCGCCTCCGGCTGCTCCGCCAGGTGCGCCGCCACCCGCTCCACCTTCGTCGTGAGCTGGCCGGTGTAGCCAGGGCGGATGTCCGCCTTCAGCACCAGCCCGACGCGGGGCGAGGTCGCCGCGACCACGTCGACTGCCCGGCGTACGACCTCCATGACCTCGTCCCACTCACCCTCGACGTTGGTGAACATCGCGTTGGTCTCGTAGGGCAGCCCGGAGTCGCGTACGACCCGGATCGCCTCGGCGACCGCCTTGCTGACGCTGCCGGTGTCGTCGGACGCGGTGGGGGAGATGCTGAAGGCGACGATCATGCGCCCAGCGTTTCATGCCGGTCGGATGGAGTGTGTTGGTGCCGGGTCGGGAGCGCCTCACGGCGCGTGGCCGCTCGCAGCGGCTAATTTTGGGACCCGGGGCTACCGCGACCCGGCACCAAGACTCAAGGCTAACGGTTGGAATCAAATCCGCCGAATGCGGCGGGAAACGACGGGCGTACGGCTGTTGGCGAGGGATCATCGCGCCACGAGTGACCGATGATCGCTAGGGGAGGGCGCCGCTGCGTTCGAGGCGGGCGGTGGCCTCGAGCTGTTCGGCGGTGTCGACGAGCCGGGCGGCGCTGCGGGTCGGGCCGGCGCCGTCCTCGTCGAAATGGGCGCGGCCGAGAGCGCAGATGCGAGCGAAGGCGGCCGCTCGCTCGAGCGTGACCGGCAGGTCGCCGACCGCGAGACCGCGCAGCACCGCGTCGGCCAGCTCGCACACCTCATGGGGGCCGGGCGGCTCGACGACGCCAGCGACCACCTCGTCGACCGGCGCGTAGGCCCGGCCGGCGTCGAACTCGCGGGCCGCCTGCGCCGGGTCGTTGTGGACCCACGTCCGTAGCAGATAGAGCCGCCACAACGCGCCCGCGAGCGAGTCGGCCGGCTCGTGCCGCCACAGGTCGGCCAATAGGTCGAGCCCGTGGTCGTCGGCGAGACGGACGATCCGCTCGACGATCTCGGCGTCTGCGCGATCCCGGGCGCCCCGGACCAGCAACTGGGCCACGCGGGCACCCGCTTCCGCGCGCAGGGCCGGGTCCTCGTCGCCAGGCAGGCTGTCGAAGAGGTCGTCGCCGGGCATCGCCGGGCCATGGAAGCGCGGGGTATCCATCACCCGTCAGTGTGCCACTGCCGACCGT
>DATFRX010000019.1:0-14883 GCA_035262905.1 Nocardioidaceae bacterium | reverse complement strand
GCCAACCAGAAGGGTGGCGTCGCGAAGACGACGACCGTGGCGTCGGTCGGGGCGGCCCTGGCCGAGCTCGGGCAACGGGTCCTCCTGGTCGACCTCGACCCGCAGGCGTGCCTGACCTTCTCGCTCGGGATCGACCCCGAGGACCTTGAGGTCTCGGTCCATCAGCTGCTCGTGCGTGAGCGCACCCCACATGAGATCGTCGTGACCACCGACGACGGTCCGGACCTGATGCCGGCCACGATCGAGCTGGCCGGGACCGAGGCCACGCTGCTGGGCCGGCCCGGCAGCGAGCAGGTCCTGCGGTCCGCACTCGAGCCGGTGACCGCCGAGTACGACTGGATCTTCCTCGATTGCCCGCCGTCCCTCGGCATGCTCACCGTGGCGGCGTTGTCCGCGGCCGACGAGGTCCTGATCCCGCTGCAGTGCGAGACGCTGTCGCATCGCGGGGTCGGCCAACTGCTCGACACGGTCCACGACGTACGCCGCTACGCCAACCCCGGCCTGACCGTGCTCGGTGTACTGCCGACGCTCTACGACGGCCGAACCAAGCACGCTCGGGCGGTGCTCGACACGATCGGATCGGCGTACGATCTGCCGGTGCTCACGCCGCCGATTCCCAAGACGGTCCGGTTCGCGGAGGCGCCGGCGATCGGGCGGTCGATCCTGGGCACGGCGCGGTCGCATCCGGGTGCGAAGGCGTATCGGGACCTGGCGACGACGCTCCAAGGCGGCGACGGGTCGGTCGCGCCGTAGCACCACGAGCTTGGTCTGGGCCTTTACGATGTCGGGGTGGAGAAAAGGGGTGCGACGGGCCGGCGACCGGTGGCTCGTCGTAGCCGACCGCGCTACGGCCGGATCGCGTTTCTCGCCACGTCGCTGACCCTGACCTTCGCCGCCGCCGGTGCTGCTGCCGGTTTCGTGCCCTACCGCAGCGCCGAGGCGCCCGTACCCCCGCCGGCCGAGGCCGAGTCGATTCCGGACGACCTCGACGACGATCCCGAGCCGCCACCGGAGCCGGCCGACGTCGACATCCGGCTCGAGAGCACCAGCCAGCCCACGGCGGAGCGTCCGCAACAGCCCCGGTTCGAGCACGGCGACCCGCATCAGGCGCCGAAGCACTCCGGTCACGGCCGCGGCGTCGTCTACGACATGTCGGACCAGCGGGTCTGGCTGGTCGGGCCGAAGGACCGGGTGCTCCGGAGCTATCTGGTGTCAGGGAGCGTTTACGACAACCTGGACCCCGGCCGCTACGACGTCTACTCCCGATCGCGCTACGCGGTCTCCTTCGACGGTCTGAGCACGATGGAGTTCTTCGTGCGGTTCACCGAGGGCGACAACGCGGCGATCGGCTTCCACGACATCCCCGAGGACTCCGACGGCAACAACGTGCAGACCGCCGACCAACTGGGTACGCCGCACTCCCACGGCTGCATCCGGCAGCGGCTCGTCGACGCCAAGGCGATGTGGCGGTTCGCCGGCATCGGCACGTCGGTGCGCGTGCTGGCCTAGTTGCCGCTGGGCTGGTCGACCGGCTTGCCGCCACGGGTCCGGCGGCGTGGCCGCTTGCGGCGCCGCTGCCGGTCGGACGACTTCTTGCCGCCGGACTTCTTGCGCTCGGACCGGGCGGGGCCGCCGTCGTCGGCACCCTCCGACGGCTTGCTGGCCGGGACGATCCGGCCGGTGGCCTCTGGCGGAATGCCCAGGTCGCGATGGAGGTGCTCGGAGGTCGAGTAGGTCTCGGCCGGGTCCTCGAACGGCAGGTCGAGGGCGTTGTTGATGACCTTCCAGCGGGTGAGGTCGGACCAGTCGACCAGGGTCACGGCGACGCCGGACGCACCGGCCCGACCCGTACGGCCGATCCGGTGGAGATAGGTCTTCTCGTCGTCGGGGCACTCGTAGTTGATCACGTGGGTGACGGCCTCGACGTCGATGCCCCGCGCGGCGACGTCGGTCGCGACCAGCACCTGGACCCGGCCGTTGCGGAACCGCTTGAGCGCTCGCTCGCGGGCGTCCTGCGCCATGTCGCCGTGCAGCGGTGACGTCGGGAAGCCGCGCTCCTTGAGCTCGTCGGCTACCCGCTGCGCCTGCCGCTTGGTCCGGGTGAACACGATCGTGCGGCCGCTGCTCTCGGACTGCAGGATCCGCGCCACGACCTCCGGCTTGTCCGACTGGTGCGCGCGATAGATGAACTGTGCCGTCGTCGGGACGGTCTGCTGCTCGGTCGTCGACTCGGCGCGGATGTTGACCGGATGCCGCAGGTGAGTACGGGCCAGCGACACGATCGCGGCCGGCATGGTCGCCGAGAACAGCATCGTCTGGCGCAGCTCGGGCGTCTTGGCGATCAGCCGCTCGACGTCGGGCAGGAAGCCCAGGTCGAGCATCTTGTCCGCCTCGTCGAGCACCAGCACCTTGATGTGGGCGAGGTCCAGGACCCCTCGGTCGGCCAGGTCGAGCAGCCGCCCTGGGGTGCCGACCACGATGTCGACGCCGGCCTTGAGGGTCTCGAGCTGCGGCTCGTAGGCCACGCCGCCGTAGACCGTGAGGGTACGGGTCCCGCGATGCTTGCCGGCCACGGCGATGTCAGAGGCCACCTGGCTCGCGAGCTCACGGGTGGGCGCCACGATCAGCCCCTGCGGCTTGCCGGCGCCGGCCAACTCGGCGTAGTCGGGGTCCTTCGGGGCGACGGTGCGCTGCAGCACCGGGATGCCGAAGGCGAGCGTCTTGCCGGTGCCGGTACGGGCCTGCCCGATCAGATCGGTGCCCATCAACGCGATCGGCAAGGTCATTTCCTGAATCGGAAACGCGTCGACAATGTCGACCTCGCGCAACGCGTCGGCGATCTCGGGCAGCACGCCAAGGTCGTGAAAGGTGGTCAGAGTCTCCTCGATTCGCATGCCCGTCCGGTGAACGGGTCGATCCCCCATCATGTCGCTTCAGTCTATCGATCGGCCGTAGGCTGCTTGTCATGGCCGACGACGAAACGCCGCTGGCGTTGCAGGATCCGAACTATCGGGTCGGCATCGTGGATCTGCTCGGGGCCCTCGCGTACGGCGAGTTGACGGCGTTCGAGCGGCTCGCCGAGGACTCGAAGATGGCGCCGACCGTGACCGACAAGGCCGAGCTGGCCGCGATGGCCTGCGCCGAGTTCGGCCACTTCGCCGCGTTGCGAGACCGGCTGGTGACGCTCGGGTCGGATCCGGCCGAGGCGATGGCGCCGTTCGAGGCGACCTTCGACCGGTTCCACGAGCACACCGCCCCGGCCGACTGGCTGGAAGGGCTGGTCAAGGCGTACGTCGGTGACGGCCTGGCCGCGGACTTCTATCGCGAGGTCGCGGCGTACGTCGACGCCGACACCCGCGAGCTGATCCTGCACACGCTCAGCGACACCGGCTATAGCGAGTTCGCCGTCGACCGGGTCCGCGCGGCGATCGCCCAGGATCCGGTCGTCGGCGGCCGACTGGCGCTGTGGGGTCGCCGGCTCGTGGGGGAGGCGCTGAGCCAGGCGCAGCTCGTGGTCGCCGAGCGGGACGGGCTGTCGGCCCTGCTCGCCGGGGGTGTGGACCGTCCCGGCATGGACCTGGCCGCGATCGGCCGGATGTTCGCCCGGCTCACCGAGAACCATGCCGAGCGGATG
This sequence comes from Nocardioidaceae bacterium, assembly GCA_035262905.1. Lineage (GTDB taxonomy): Bacteria > Actinomycetota > Actinomycetes > Propionibacteriales > Nocardioidaceae > DATFRX01. The sequence goes on along the minus strand of DATFRX010000019.1, from coordinate 11,249 downwards.
GCCAAGCTCGGCCTCTCCGCCTGACCAGATCCGATCTCGAGGGATTCGGGCTGCTCCCGCTACCCGAATCCCGCAAGATTCGTGCGCGTGCCGGAGTGTCGCGTCAGGTCTTGGTCTTGCGGCGGCCGTACCACGACGCGGCCAGCATGACCCCGATCACCGCGAGCACCACCTGCGCGACCAACTCGGTCCAGTCGAAGCCACCGGTGTCGCGCAGCGGCCCGACGATCAGCGTGCCGATCAGGGCAGCCACGATGCCGACGACGATCGTCAGCCAGATCGGGATGTCCTGCTTGCCGGGCGCCAGGGCGCGTCCGATCACGCCCAGCAACAAGCCGATGATGATGGCGCCGAAGATGCCCTCGATGGTCATGTCGACCTCCCGCGGATGGGGTGGGTCCCCGCGTATCTGAATCTAGCTCACAAATCCCGCCCGACGTGGGCCTTCTTCACCGATTTCGATGTAGGCGAGCCGGTCCGAGGGCACGACGACCGTGCGGCCCTTCGAGTCGAGCAGCTCGAGCAGCGCGCCGTCGTCCAGCGCCTTCTGAACCGCGGACAGCACGTCGTCGCGACTTTCCGTGGTCTCGAGCACGAGCTCGCGGTTGGCGTGTTGTACGCCGATCTTGACCTCCACCGGGCCTCCTCGCCGAAGGTGACGATTCACGTCGAGCCTATCCCTCCAGTGTGTGGTGATTCGGTACGCGGATATCCGCTGATGCCGCGCCAGGCCAGTCCGGTGACCAAACCGACCGCCGCGTCCCGGTCCAGTGTGGACTCCGAATTGCCCACCCAGTAACGGGCGCTGACCTGTGCCATGCCGACCAGACTGGCCGCGAGCAGCTCCGACGCCTCGGCCGGCAGACCGGTGTCGTCGTGGATCACCTCGGCGATCAGCGCCGCCGACTCGTTGGTCACGCGATCGACGCGTTCGCGTACGGCGGGCTCATTGGTCAGGTCGGATTCGAACACCAGACGGAAGGCGGCCCGGTCGCCGGAGACGTAGGTGTAGAACGCCTCCATCGTCGCCGCGACCCGCTCCTTGTTGTCGTCGGTCGAGGCGAGCGCCTGCCGGACGGCGTCCATGACGGTGTCGCACGACGAGTCGAGCAGCGCCAGATAGAGCTCCAGCTTGCCCGGAAAGTGCTGGTAGAGGACGGGTTTCGAGACGCCGGCGCGCTCGGCGATCTCGTCCATCGCGGCGGCGTGGTAGCCGTTGGCGACGAAGACGTCGAGCGCCGCATCGAGCAGTTGCGCTCGCCTCGCGCTGCGAGGCAATCGCGCTCCGCGAGCGCGTTCAGCCGGCTTGGTCTCGGTCACGGGGAGGGCAATCTGTCGAGCTTCTGGGGTCCGCTGCATCCTACCGGCGGCGTGCGAAGGATCCGGAACGCGCAGGCCGTTCGGGCGGTGCCTGCGCGCCGATCCCGAGGTGTCGGCGCACACCGGTACGCGGTGGACCGCGGCCGTCCGCCTGGTGAGCCTGCGGAGGGAACACGCGGGCCCGGGCCTAGCGTTGGACTGAGCGAACCGATAGGACGCTGGAGAGGAACCCGTGTCGCTTTCACCCCTGGTCGAGCCCGCCCCCGACCTGACCCTTGACGAAGTACGCCGCTACAGCCGGCATCTGATCATCCCCGACGTCGGGATGGACGGTCAGAAGCGCTTGAAGAACGCCCGCGTCCTCGTGATCGGCGCCGGTGGTCTCGGCAGCCCGGCCCTGATGTATCTCGCGGCTGCCGGCGTCGGCACCCTCGGCGTGGTCGACTTCGACACCGTCGACGAGTCCAACCTGCAGCGGCAGATCATCCACGGCCAGAGCGACATCGGCCGGTCCAAGGCCGAGTCCGCCAAAGCCAGCGTCGCCGAGATCAACCCGTACGTCCGGGTCGTCGTCCACGACGAGCGGCTGGACAACGACAACGTCCTCGGGATCTTCGAGCAGTACGACCTGATCGTCGACGGCACGGACAACTTCGCAACGCGGTACATGGTCAACGACGCGTGTGTGCTGCTCGGCAAGCCGTACGTCTGGGGCTCGATCTACCGCTTCGACGGCCAGGCCAGCGTGTTCTGGGCCGAGCACGGTCCGTGCTACCGATGCCTCTACCCGGAGCCGCCGCCGCCCGGCATGGTGCCGTCGTGCGCCGAGGGCGGCGTGCTCGGCGTGCTCTGCGCGTCGATCGGGTCGATCCAGGGCACTGAGGCGATCAAGCTGCTGACCGGTATCGGCGAGCCGCTGCTCGGCAAGCTCATGCTCTACGACGCGCTCGAGATGGACTACAACTCGCTCCCGGTCCGCAAGGACCCCGACTGCGCGATCTGCGGCGAGAACCCCACGGTCACCGAGCTGATCGACTACGAGGACTTCTGCGGCGCGATCACCGACGAGGCGGCCGAGGCGGTCGTCAACTCGACGATCTCGGTGCTGCAGCTCGAGGAGTGGCTCAAGGAGCGTGCGGAGGGGTCGCGCGACTTCGAGCTGATCGACGTCCGCGAGCCCAACGAGCGCGAGATCAACCAGATCCCCGGCTCGATCCTGATCCCCAAGGGCGACTTCCTGACCGGCGAGGCGCTGACCAAGCTGCCGAGCGACAAGCCGTCGGTTTTCTACTGCAAGGTGGGAGGTCGCTCGGCAGAGGTGCTGGCGATCGCCAAGGGAGCCGGCTACGCCGACGCGGTCCATGTCGGTGGCGGCGTGTCCGCGTGGGTGAACCAGGTCGACCCGTCGCAGCCCGCCTACTGACACACTCTGGCGCATGGCGGCAGACGCGGCGTCGCTCGACTACGAGGCCTACGTCGAGTCGGTGCTGCGCGTCGTCGAGTCGATCCCGGTCGGCCGGGTGATGGCCTACGGCGCCATCGCCGAGGTGGTCGGCACCGGCGGCCCGAGACAGGTCGGCAAGGTGATGTCGGAGTACGGCGGCGGCGTGCCGTGGTGGCGGGTCGTCCGCGCCGATGGCACCCTGCCCGACTCGCATCGGCGTCAGGCGCGGGAGCGCTACCTCGCCGAGGGGACGCCGCTGGTGCGTGAGCGGATCGTCGGCGACCTACGCATCGACATGCGCCGGGCCGCGTGGGAGCCGCCGGCGTCGTAGCGCCGGGTCACGCGTCAGGCAGCCGCATCCAGACGTACTCCGCCGGCTGACCCTCGTTCCAGACCTTCGCCTCGGCCGGATCCAGCTCGACGAAGCCTGCTCCCGCGTACGCCCGTCGCGCGACGGTGTTGTCCGGTCGCACCCGGAGGATGACGTGGGGCAGCTCGGGGTGGGTCTGCTTCGCCAGCTCGACCAGCGACCTGGTCAGGTCCCGGCCGAGTCCGCGACCGCGTCGGGTCGGCTCCAGCAGCAGCCGGGCCAGCTCGACCTCGCCCTCGTCCGGGTCCAGCCAGAGCTCGCCGTAGGCGATGACCGTGGCGTTGACGATCCCGACGTACGCCTCGACGTCGTCCGGCTCGGACCAGCCCGCGATGACGTGGGGCGGGACCCGGTCGTCGAAGCGGGACGACCAGGCGTTGACCTCGTCGGCGCTGGTGGTCCAGGTCGAGATCTGCTGGGCGAGCGCTGGGTCGAACGGCTGCAGCTGCACGGACCGATCTTGAGCGATCCGGGTTGCCATCGCCACCCGATTCCCTCAAGATTCGGGTCCCATGCGACTGCCCACGCTGCCCACCGACCGGCTGTCGATCCGGCCGTTCACACTCGACGATCTCGCGCCGTGTCACGAGGTGCTTGGCGCGGTCGGCGATCCGATCAGCGTCGAGGATCGGCGCGAGTGGCTGGGCTGGACCGTCTCGAACTACCGCCAGCTCGAACAGCTCCAGCAGCCGCCGTACGGCGACCGGGCGATCGTGCTGCGGTCCGACGGCAGCCTGATCGGCGCCTGCGGTCTCGTGGCGTGCCTGGCGCCGTTCGGCCAACTCGCCGACGACGTGTCCGGGCCGACCCGATGGCGGCCGGAGGTCGGGCTCTACTACGAGCTGGGCCCGTCGCATCGCGGCCGGGGCTATGCGACCGAGGCGGTCCGGGAGCTGATCCGATGGGCCGGCGCCGAGCTCCGGCTGGAGCGGATCGTGGCGACCACGACGTACGACAACGCCGGCTCGATCGCGGTGATGGAGCGACTCGGCATGACGATCCGGCGCAACCGGTTCGACGAGCCCGCCTGGATGCAGGTCGTCGGCCTGTACGAGTACGGATCCGACGCATAGACTGCGACGTAATGCCTGCTTTGTCACTGCATGGGGGCAATCTCGGCAACCCTCAACGTACAAAGGCATAACTCGACTCGTACCTCGTCGTTGGCCCCGGTGTCCGTCGTCCACAGGAGGGCCCCTCCATGCGTATGACGTCATCGGCCAGACGGCTCGGCGCGATCGCGACCGCACTCGTCGCGGCCACCGCCTATGCCGCCACGATCTCGACCGGCGCCACCGCCGCACCGGCCTGGGCGCCGGCCGCGACCTCGGCGATCCATCCCGGCGTCCAGATGTACACCGAAGGCGCCCAGTGCACTGGCAACTTCGTCTTCACCGACGCGACCGGCACCGTCTACGTCGGCTACGCAGCCCACTGCGCCGGCACCGGCGGAGCGACTGAGACCGACGGCTGCGACTCGGGCTCGCTCCCGCTCGGCACCCGGGTCACCTTCAACACCGGTGGCAGCCTGCTCGACGAGGGCACCCAGGTCGGCACCGGCACCCTGGCGTACTCGTCGTGGCTCACCATGCAGCGCCCCAACGAGAAGAACGCCAACACCTGCGCCTTCAACGACCTCGCCCTGGTCAAGGTCGACAGCCAGTTCGTCGACGACGTCAATCCGTCGGTGCCGTTCTGGGGCGGACCGGTCGGCCTCGACTCCAACGGCACCGCCGCCGGCGACCGGATCTACTCCTACGGCAACTCGTCGCTGCGGGCCGGCATCGAGGCGCTGTCGCCCAAGACCGGACTCTCGCTCGGCGACGCCGGCGGCGGCTGGTCGCATGACGTCTACACCGTCACCCCCGGCATCCCGGGTGACTCCGGCAGCGGCTTCATGAACGCCAACGACCGGGCACTCGGTGTCCTGTCCACCGTGCAGATCGCACCGCTCGTCGGATCGAACGGCGTCGGGGATCTGGCCAAGGAGCTCGACTACGCCAACCAGCACTCCGGTCTGTCCGGCGTGACGCTGGAGCCCGGCACCGAGCCCTTCTCGCCGATTCTCTGAACCCGGTCGGGCGGTTTAGGCTCGGGGGCGGCCCGGTGTCTGTGTGCGGTACAGGCACCGGGCCGCTGTTCGGGTGCGATTTGACCCACGACACGGCCGTTCGACCCGGTCGCTGTCGTCGGGTCCATCTGCTGTGATGAGGACATGCCGGTTTCGTACGTGCTGCGCCGACGCGCAACCGAACCGGCCGACGCACCCGCGCTCGAAGCCGCACAGCGCGCCGTCGTCGATCATCCCGGCGGACCGCTGCTCGTGCTCGCCGGACCGGGCGCGGGCAAGACCACGACCCTGGTCGAGACGGTGGTCGACCGGATCGAGCGGCGCGGACTGCGACCCGACCAGGTGCTCGTGCTCACCTTCAGCCGCAAGGCGGCCGAGGAGCTGCGCAACCGGATCACGGCCCGGCTCGGCCGCACCGGCGTGCTGCCGACCGCGGCGACCTTCCATTCCTTCTGCTACGGGCTGGTCCGGCACTTCGCCCCGGCCGAGCTGTTCGTCGATCCGATCTCGCTGCTGAGCGCCCCCGAGCAGGACGTCCGGCTTCGTGACCTGCTGGTCGGCAGCCGTGACCTGGGTACGGTCGACTGGCCCGAGTCCCTGCTGCCGGCGATCCGTACCCGGGGGCTGGCCCACGAGATGCAGGCGCTGTTCGCCCAGGCGCGAGCGCAGGGCTGGGACCCCGACGACCTGGCGGCCGTGGGGCAGGCGTCTGATCGACCCGAGTGGGTCGCGGCCGGGCAGGTGTTCGCGGAGTACCTCGAGGTCCTCGACGCCCAGGGGCTGGTCGACTACGCCGAGCTGATCCATCGGGCCGGGCTGCTCGCCGCCGACCCGGCGCATCAGGCCGAGTTGCACGACCGCTACCGGTTCGTCGTCGTCGACGAGTATCAGGACACCGATCCGGCGCAGGTCGCGCTGCTCCGGTCGCTCGCCGGCGGTGGGCGCGACCTGATCGTCGTCGGCGACCCGGATCAGTCGATCTACGGCTTCCGTGGGGCCGACCAGCGCGGCATCCTGCGCTTCCCACGGGACTTCCCGACCTCGATCGACGCACCGGCGCCGGTCATCGCGCTCGACACGACCCGACGCTTCGGGAGCGAGATCCTCGACGTCTCCCGGCGGGTGGTCGATCGGCTCGGGCTGCCGGGGAGTCTGGATCGCGCCACGTACGAGCGGTTCCGCCGGCCGCGGGTCGTTGATCCGCCGTACGGCGACGGCACCGTCGAGGTCCGGACCTTCTCGTCGGCGGCCGCCGAGGCCGAGCGGATCGCCGAGCTGCTCCGCCGCGCCCATCTCGACGAGGGCGTGCCGTGGTCGCAGATGGCCGTACTCGTTCGGTCCGGCACGCGATCCATCCCGCGACTGCGCCGGGCGCTGGTCGCGGCCGACGTCCCGATCGAGGTCGCCGGCGACGAGCTGCCGCTGCGTGCCGAGTCGGCCGTCCAGGTGCTGCTGACCGGCCTCCGGGTGGCCGATCTGCTCGACCGATCCGACGTCGACCCGGCATCCGACCAGGATCGGCTCACCGAGGCCGAGCGGTCGCAGCCGACCCTGATCGACCCCGACGTCGCCGAGCAGCTGCTCACCTCGCCGCTGTGCGGTCTCGACCCCGGTGGAGTACGCCGGCTGGCCCGCCGCCTGCGCCGGGCGGAGCGAGACGCTCGCGCCGAGTCGGAGGAGAGCCCGGCGCCCCGGCCCTCGGGACAGCTGCTCGCCGAGGCACTCGCCGATCCGGCCTGGCTGTCGACGATCGAGGGTCCGGACGCGAAGCGGGCTCTTGCCCTTGCCGAGCTGCTGGCCCGGGCCCGAGCCGAGCTCGCCTCCGGGGCGCCTCCGGAGTCGGCCTTGTGGGAGGTCTGGTCGGGTTCGCCCTGGCCGCGTCGGCTGCGTGGCGGCATCGACGCCGGTGGACCAGCGGCCCGGGCGGCGCATCGCGATCTCGACGCCGTCTGCGCCCTGTTCGACCTCGCCGCCCGGGCCGAGGAGCGGCAGCAACGACGTGGCCTTCGGGCCCTGCTCGCGGAGATCGACGCCCAGCAGATTCCGGCCCAGACGCTTGCCGAGCGGCCGGTGCGAGGCGATGCGGTGCGGCTGCTGACTGCGCATCGGGCCAAGGGTCTCGAGTGGCGGTTGGTGGTCGTCGCCGGCGTACAGGAGCGGCTGTGGCCGGACCTTCGGCATCGGGGCTCGCTGCTCGCGGCCGACCGGCTCGGCCCGACCGGACTCCGGCATCCGCCGTCCAACATCGAGCTGCTGGCCGAGGAGCGCCGGCTGTTCTACGTCGCGCTCACCCGGGCCCGGGAGCGGCTGGTCGTCACGGCCGTGGCGAGTCCGCAGGAGGACGGCGAGCAGCCGTCCCGGTTCCTGGACGATCTCGGCATCGAGATCGGCCCGCCCGAGGGCCGTCCGGTCCGGCCACTGTCTCTGCGCGGCCTGCTCGGCGAGCTGCGGTCGCTGATCGAGCAGACCGAGGACCCCGACCTGCGGGCGGCGATCGCACGCCGGATCGCCCGCCTGGCGACCGCGACCGGTCCGTCCGGACCGCTCCTGGGGGCCGCCGACCCGGACCGCTGGTGGGGCGTCGTCGAGCCGTCGGAGGCCGAGCCGCCGGTCCGACCGAGCGACCAGCCGCTCCAACTGTCCGGCAGCGCCGTCGACGCGCTGACCAGCTGCCGGCTGCGCTGGTTCCTGGCCCGCGAGGCAGGTGGGCAAACCGCCAGTACGACCGCTCAGGGGTTCGGCAACGTCATCCACGCGCTCGCCGCCGCGCTGGTCGACGGCGAGGTGCTGCCGAGCATCGACGCGCTGCTGGCCCATCTCGACCGGGTCTGGCCGCAGCTGGCCTTCGCGGCGCCGTGGCAGGCGGCCGCCGAGCGAGCCGAGGCGGAGGCGGCGCTGGGCCGGCTGCTCGCCTGGCACAAGGCGGGCTGGGGTCGTGAGGTGCTCGCCGCCGAGCATCGGTTCGAGGTCGAGGTCCCGGTTGGAGACGACGCGGCTGTGCTGCGCGGATCGATGGACCGGGTCGAGCGCGACGGCGACAACCGGCTGGTCGTCGTGGACTTCAAGACCGGCAAGCGGGCGCCTCGCGACGCAGAGCTGCCCGAACATCCGCAGCTCGGCATGTACCAGACCGCGGTCCGCCACGGCGCAGCCGACGAGCTGATCGGTCCGGGGGCCGAGCCGGGTGGCGCGGAGCTCGTACACCTGCGACAGGAGGTGCGAGGCACCGTACGTGTGCAGCGCCAGGAGCCGCTGGGCGACGAGTCCGCCGCGGAGGAGCAACTGGCCGCGGCGGTCAAGGCGATCCGTTCCGAGGACTTCGCCGCGACGCCTGGCAAGCACTGCGGCTACTGCGAGTTCCGGGCCAGTTGTCCGGCGCAGGCCGACGGCGCCAGCATCTTGTCGGCGACGCCGGGGGAGCCCGATGCCTAGGCGCGGCCGGCAGGAGATGACCGGTCAGCTGAGCCTTCCGGAGCCGCTGCTGCGCGACGAGGCACAGCTGTGCGAGGTCATGGGGGTGCCCTACAGCGCCGAGCAGCTCGAGGCGATCACGGCCCCGACCGATCCGACCGTGGTGGTGGCGGGCGCCGGCTCTGGCAAGACCTCGGTGATGACGGCGCGGGTGGTGTGGCTGGTCGGCACCGGCCAGGTCGAGCCGGGTCATCTACTCGGCCTCACGTTCACCAACAAGGCCGCGGCCGAGCTGGGCGCGAGAGTGCGCTCGGCGCTGCGCCAACTCGCCCGGGCCGCCGGTCAGCCCGACCTGTTGGAGGAGAACGGCGAGCCGGTCGTGTCGACCTACCACGCCTACGCCGGTGGACTGATCGTCGAGCACGGCCTGCGACTCGGGTTCGAGCCGGATCTGCGCCTCGTCGACGACGCCACCCGCTTCCAGCTCGCGGCTCGTTCGGTCGCGTCGTACCCCGGGCTGCTGCCCGATCTGCCGTCGCACCTGCCGACGCTCGTACGCGACGTAATCGAGCTCGACAACCAGCTGCTCGACCACCTCGTTGACATCGAGTCGGCGCGGGCGTTCGACGACGACCTGCGCAAGCTGCTCGAGCGACGGCGGCCGCTCAAGGACGTGCTGCGGGCGGTCGATGCGAGCCGCGCGCGGGATCAGCTGCTCGACCTGGTCGACGCCTATCGGGCCGCCAAGGCCGACGCCGGAGTGATCGAGTTCGCCGACCAGATGGCGCAGGGCGCCAGGCTCGCGATCGAGTCGCCGGAGGTCGGGGCGACCGAGCGCGACCGCTTCCGTGTCGTGCTGCTCGACGAGTACCAGGACACCTCGGTCTCGCAGCGGCGGATGCTGCAGGGTCTCTACAGCGGCGATCGTCCGGCCGACGGTCGCGGCCATCCGGTGACGGCGGTGGGCGACCCGTGTCAGGGCATCTACGGCTGGCGGGGCGCCTCGGTCGACAACATCGACGACTTCCCGGTCCACTTCCCCCGTGCCGACGGCGAGCCGGCCGTACGCCATCGGCTCGGTGTCAACCGGCGCTGCTCGGTCCGGGTGCTCGCTGCCGCGAACGACGTCGCCGAGCACCTCTACGCGGTGCACGAGGGTGCCGAGGCGCTGCAGCCGCGCGACACGGCGCCGGAGGGCTGGCTGCGGCTGTCCGTTCACGACACGGTGATCGAGGAGATCGACTGGGTCGCCGATCAGGTCCGCCGGCTGCCTGCAGAGCTCGATGACTCCGGTCGCCCGGCGCCGTGGTCGGACATCGCGATCCTGGTCCGCGACCGCAACGAGATCGCCGAGCTGTCGGCCGCGCTGCGGGCGCGTGGCATCCCGGTCGAGGTGGTGGGCCTGGCCGGACTGCTGATCCAGCCCGAGGTGACCGACGTCGTCGCGACCCTTCGGGTGGTCTCCGATCTCACAGCCAACGCCGCCCTGCTGCGCCTGCTGAGCGGGCCGCGATGGCGGATCGGCGTACGCGATCTCGCGCTGCTGGGTGAGCGGGCCCAGACCCTCGCCCAGGCGGTACGACACGAGCGGCACGGCATCAACGACACGCTGGACGCGGCCGTCAGCGGTGTCGATCCCACGGAGATCCTGTCGCTGTCCGAGGCGCTCGCGGACCCGGGCGACCTGGCGTACTCCGACGCGGCTCGGGAGCGGTTCGCCGCCCTGGCGGCCGAGCTGACCATGTTGCGCCGGCACGCGGGCGAGCCGCTGGTCGAGCTGACCCGGCGGGTGATCGACACGCTCGGACTCGACGTCGAGCTCGCGACCCAGCGTGGGCCCGAGGCCGAGCAGGCGCGCGACAACCTGGCGCTGTTCGTCGAGACGGTGGCCGACTTCGCGGCGGGGGAGCCGAGGGCATCGCTGCCGGCCCTGTTGAGCTATCTCGACGCCGAGGCCGAGTTCAACCGCGGCATCGAGCTCGCCACGCCGACCGCGACCGACTCGGTGAAGTTGCTGACCGTACACACCGCCAAGGGACTCGAATGGCGAGCGGTCGTGCTGCCGTTCCTCGCCGAAGGGGTCTTCCCGTCGTCACAGGGCCGGCCGCGCTGGCCCTGGGTGCCGTCGGAGGTGCCCGGCCCGTTGCGTGGCGACGCATCGTCACTGCCGAGCCTGCGCTCGTGGGACACGGTCGGCTTCCGGGCCTATGCCGAGGCCAATCGCGCCGCCGCCCTCCTCGAGGAGCAGCGGCTGGGCTACGTCGCCGCCACCCGCGCCAAGGAGGTGCTGATCGCCAGCGCGCACTGGTGGGGGCGCATCCAGACCCGGCCGCGCGGACCGTCGTCGTTGTGGCAGCAGCTGGCCGCCCATGCCACCGAGCCGATCGCTCCCGAGGTGGATCCGCCGGCCGAGGGAGCCAGCAACCCGCTACTCGCCGATCGGCAGGCCGCGGCGTTCCCGGGGCGGCTCGACGAGGCACGGCTGGAGCGGCGACGCCGGGCCGCCGAGGAGGTCCGGGCCGCGATCCGGTCGGAGACCGACGGCACGGATCCTGATCCAGCCGACCTTGCAGCGTCGGACCGCGACGTCGCCGCCGCATTGGCCCGGATCGACGGCGAGATCGAGCCGCTCC
>DATFRX010000018.1:0-4191 GCA_035262905.1 Nocardioidaceae bacterium | reverse complement strand
TCGGTCGCGCGGCGCCGACGGAGTCTCGAAGGCCCGGCAACATCCGGTCGCAAGGTCGGTGGCGCCGGTCGGGTGGCGCATCGGGAGCCGAGCACGGGCCGTTGGGCAATACCGCTTCCGATCATCGATCCGCTCGTCGTGCTGCGCTCGGCGCGGGCGCTGGACCGCTATGGGCCGGCGTTTCGCTACGGCCAGTACGGCGTCGTCGGCGGTCTGCCGAAGGCGATCGCGGTCGTGGGCGGTGCCGGCGGACTGCTGCTGGCGTCGCAGATTCCACCGGCGCGAGACGCGCTGTTGCGGCTCAAGAGCTCCGGCGACGGACCCGATGCCGAGGAGCGATCGAAGTCCTGGTTTCGGATCCGCTTCGTGTCGACCGTCGATGACGGCGATGACGCGCCGGTCGTCACCGAGGTCTCCGGCGGCGATCCCGGCTACGACGAGACGTCCAAGATGCTTGGCGAATCAGCCCTGTGCCTGGTCGGCGACGACCTGCCCGACGTAGCTGGTCAGCTGACCACGGCCCAGGCGATGGGCGACGCGCTGGTCGACCGGCTCCAGGCCGCCGGGCTGTTGTTCCGCGTCGTCGAATGAGCCCGCACCTCGATGCCGTTGCCGTAACGTAAGGGCGTGGCCAGCGAGGGGATGGGGCGGCGGGCCTTCCTCACCGCGGGCGCAGCGGCCGCCGTCGGCGCCAGCGGTCTGTTGCTCGAGGGATGCGACGACGACGAGGCGAGCAGCGTCGAACCGAGTAGCGCTCCTGCCGGGTCCGTCGCGGGTGACGACTGGGAGCAGGTTCGAAGCAGCTTCGCCCTCGACCCCGAGCTGGCGCAGTTCGCCGCGTTCGTACTCGCCGGGCATCCGAAACCCGTGCGGGACGCGATCACGCGTTGGCGAGAGCAGTTGGACACCGATCCGGACGCGGTCATTCACGAGGCGACCCGGCACGACGACAAGGTGCGCGCCGCGGCCGCCGACTACCTCGGGGTACGCGCCGACGAGATCGTGCTCACCGACAGCACGACGATGGGCATCGGCCTGACGTACCACGGTCTGCGGCTGCGGCCCGGCGACCACATCCTGACGTCGACGCACGACTTCTACTCGACGCACGAGAGCCTGCGACTCGCGGCCGCACAGTCCGGCGCTCAGGTCCAGAAGATCGCGCTCTATGACGATCCGGCAGCAGCAAGCGCCGATCAGATCGTGAGCCGGGTGCGGGATGCGTTGAGTCCGGAGACCCGGCTCGTGGCGCTGACCTGGGTGCACTCCAGCACCGGCGTGAGGCTTCCGGTACGAGCGATTGCGGACGCCGTCGCCGAGGCCAACGCCGGACGCGACGCGGACGAACGGGCCGTGTTCAGCCTGGACGCGGTGCATGGCTTCGGCGCCCAGGCGGCCGGGCCGAACGAGCTCGGCGTCGACGTGTTCATCTCGGGCACCCACAAGTGGCTGTTCGGCCCGCGCGGCACCGGACTGGTGTGGCTGCGACCCGATGTCGGCCGCACGGTGGCGCCGATCATCCCGGCCTTCGACGCGACCAGCATCGGCAACTGGATGTTCGATCAGCATCGGACCGGGCCGTACGGCTCGCTGCTCACCCCGGGCGGCTACCAGGCGTTCGAGCATCGGTGGGCGGCCGCCGACGCGTTCGCGTTCCATCGCGAGATCGGCCGGGATCGGATCGCGGCCCGTACGACCGAGCTCGCCACCCGGCTCAAGGACGGTCTCGCCGAGCAGCCCAACGTCCAGCTCGTCACGCCGCGAGATCCGGAGCTCTCGGGCGGGGTCGTGTGCTGCCTGATCGCCGGCATCGAGCCGTTCGAGGCGGTGCTGGCCCTGCGCGAGAAGCACCAGATCGTCGCAAGCGTCACGCCGTATCGCGAGTCGTACCTGCGGTTCGGTCCGAGCATCGCCACGTCATCCGAGCAGGTCGACGCCGTCGTCCAGGCGGTGGCCTCGCTCTAGGTCGTTCCCCAGGCACCGATCAGCGCCGGCGGTGCGAAGACAGTCCCGTCTCCCGCCAACTCGTCGCGAAGCCGAGCCTCGAGGGTGTCGATGTCGACCTCGGCTGCCGTCGCGATGCCATGGGCCTCGAGCGCGGGCAGCAGCGATCGGATCACGCCGGCCGCCATCGCGGGACCGACCGGGGAGCCGGGTGGCAGGAAAGTCTGAAGTCCGACCGCGCCGACATCACGCAGCCCGGCCTCGGACAGGATCGCCGCCAGCCGGACGCCGAGCTCCGGATCATTGCCCGACTCTGTGAAGCCGTCCAGCACCCAGCCGCGAACCCGCTCGACCAGCGGCAGCGCCGGGATCGACCGCACCGCGGCCATGTCGTACTCCATGAAGGCGACGACGCCGTCGGGCCGTACCAGGTCGGCGACCGACCGTACGGTGACGACCGGATCGTCGACGTACAGCAGAATCAGGCGACCGATCACGACGTCGAAGACCTCGTCGGACCGCCAGCCCTGGAGTTCGCCGGAGCGGAAGTCCAAATTGGTCAGCCCGCGCTCGTCGGCTCGCTCCCGTGCCCGCGCCAGGGCAGTCTCTGAGCGGTCGAGGCCGACGACGGAGCCCTCCGGACCGACCAGGTCGGCGGCGAGGAAGGCCACGTCGCCGACTCCGGAGCCGACATCGAGCACCCGCATCCCCGGACGGAGGCCGGCCCGCTCCAGGATGACCCGCGAGTGCGGCGCGAGGACTGCCGCTTGTTGTTCGAGCCGGGCGAGTTCGGCTCGGTCATGGCCCAGGACGTACTCCGGGCTCGGTGTGCCGGTGGGGGTGGTGGCCATAGCGCTGCGCTCCGTTTCGCTTGTGAACAGGAGCCGCGCAGATGTACCGGTGATGCATCTCGCGCGTCGGGCCACAACTCGTTGACCCGCACCTGTGGCATCTGTCCGTATTTATACTTACGCTTGGTACATGGACTGGAGGTTCACCCGTCGCGGCGGACCTGAGCGGCTCGATGTCGAGACGCTGTTGGCCAAGGCGCGGGCCGCATCGAGCGCAGTTCCGGTGCCAGGACGCTCGATCGGTGGCGCGGGCTTTCGCATGATGGTCGACCACGTCTACTTCATCTCCGGCCGTGGCGTCTTCGTGACCGGTCTGGTCTCCGACGGCGTAGTGCACGTCAAGGACGCGATCGCGATCCTGCACAAGGGGCGTCGCCGCTGCACCACCGTGGTCGAGGCGATCGAGAAGGCCAGTGAGTCGCTCGAGCTCGCCTCGGTGGGCGAAAGCGCCGGGCTGCTGCTCGCCGATATCAATCGCCGCGAGATCTGCTCGGGCGACATCCTGACCGCGTCCAACTGACCCGCCTACACCGGCGAGCTCGCCCAATGCGCGACCGAGCCCTCGTGGAGCGCGGCGTACACCTGATCCCGCAGCCGGTTCGCCTCGGCATCGGTGAGCGTGCGGTCGAGCGGCCGCAGCACGAGTCGGACGAGGACGTTGCGCTCCCCCGGCGCGATGCCGAGTCGCTCGCGCGCGGACGGTGGCAGCGCATCGTGGGCCGTCTCGCTCACGATCGCGACCGACTCCGCCACGTCGGCATCGGTGCCGAGCGCCTGCCGTACCCGATCGCCGAGCACCTCCTCGTCGATCACGGTGTCCGGGCCGACCACGATCGAGAGGTCCCGTCGTACCGCCGGGAGCTGCGACACCGGCCGATACGGCGCGAGATCCAGCATCTGCTCGGCGACTCGGGGGTCCGACGACCGCAGCAGCCGAATGTCCGGGACACCCTTGCGCAGCATCAGCAGCCGATCGAGTCCGAGGCCCATCGCGAGTCCGGTCCACGGCGGCGAGTCGAGTCCGGCGCCGGTCAACACGGTCCGGGCCGCCAGGCCGCACTCGCCGATCTCGATCCACTGACCGTCCCAGTGCACGTCGATCTGGTGCCCGCGAGTGGTGTACGGATGGTCGGCCGGCTCGGCTCGCCAACGCTGGCCCGGGAGTACGGCGTCGACGACCCGGCCGATCATCTCGATCAGGTCGTCGAGGTCGAGTCGGCGGCGGCTGATCCGCCACAGGTCGAGCTGATGCGGCTCACCGGTGTGCTGCCAGTCGATGCTGTCGCGCCGATAGCAGATGCCCGGGCACACCAGCAGCACATCCGCCGGCGCCTCGCCATCGTCAGCCTCGCCGGCGAGCCGACGCAGCGCGCCCGGCACCATCGCCGAGCTGTGG
>DATFRX010000017.1:0-3473 GCA_035262905.1 Nocardioidaceae bacterium | reverse complement strand
AACTCCTCGAGCCGTCGACGCCGCTCACCCGGCCGACGCGGCAAGAATCCCTCGAAGCAGAACCGATCGACCGGCAGACCCGAAACCGCCAATGCCGCCAGCACCGCCGACGGCCCGGGCAGCACCCTGATCGACACATCGGCCTCGATCGCCGCCGCCACGATCCGGTAGCCCGGGTCGGAGACGCTCGGCATCCCCGCATCGGTCACCAGCAGCACGTCGTTACCGGCGCGCAGGGCGTCGACCAGGTCGGAGGTGCGGCGTGCCTCGTTGCCCTCGAAGTAGGACACGACCCGACCGGCGATCGTCACTCCGAGGTCGCCCGCCAGCCGCCGCAGTCGCCGAGTGTCCTCTGCCGCGACCACATCTGCGCTGGCCAACGCGGCTGCGAGCCGTGGCGAGGCGTCGTCGGCGCGTCCGATCGGGGTGGCCGCGACGATCAGGGTTCCGGACACGACCGCCATGCTGCCAGCCCCGGGCCCTCCACGAGAGAATCGACATCGCGGGGGTCCGAGCCACCACGATGTCGATTCTCTCGTGGCCGTACGATGCATCGGTGACGACGGCGGTGGACGTACGGGCGGAGTCGTCGACCGTGATCGGCCAGCGAGACGGCCGACCGTACCCGCCTTTGCACCAGCGATTCATCGCCCGGATCGCCTACTCCCCGAGGCTGATCGGCTGGCTCGGACCGGTCGCGATCGCAGTGCTCGCGCTCTGCCTTCGGCTCTACCACATCGGACAGCCGCACGCGGTGCTGTTCGACGAGACCTACTACGCCAAGGACGCGCATTCGCTGCTCGAGTACGGCTACGTACGCGACTCGACCGACAACGCGAACCAGCGGATCCTCGCGGGCGACACGACCGGCATCAACACCGACCAACCTTCGCAGGTCGTCCACCCTGAAGTCGGCAAGTGGATGATCGCGGTCGGCGAGTGGATCTTCGGCCTGGACCCGACCGGCTGGCGGGTGTCGTCGGCCGTCGTCGGCGCGCTGACCGTACTCGTCCTCGCCCGAATGGTCCGGCGGCTCACCGGCTCGACCCTGATCGGCTGCGTCGCCGGCGCCCTGCTCTGCTTCGACGGTCTGCACTTCGTGATGTCGCGACTCGCGCTGCTCGACGTGTTCCTCGCCTTCTGGCTGGTGTGCGCCGTCGCCTGCCTGGTGGCCGATCGCGACTGGGGACGAAGACGCCTGGCCGAACGCTACCCGGAGACGACCGAAATCGACGGGTATGGGCCGGTCCGAGGCATGCTGCTGCGCCCCTGGCGGATCGGCGCCGGAGTCTGCTTCGGCCTGGCCTGCGGCACCAAGTGGAGCGGGGTCTACGTCCTCATCGTCTTCGGCATCCTGGTCTGGTTCTGGGACTCCGGGGCCCGTCGCGCGATCGGAGTCCGGGCCGCCGCCACGCGGTCGCTGGTGGCCGACGCGCTGCCGTCACTCGTCACGATCCTCGGCGTCGCGTTCGTCGTCTACATCCTCACCTGGACCGGCTGGCTGTGGCATCACGAGGCGTACGAAGCGCGCTTCGGCCACGGCTACGGCGACGAGCCGCCCTGGGGCAGCTACCTCGATCATCCGGCGTCCGGCTGGTTCGGCCAGACCCTGCAGGCGCTCCGCTCGCTGTGGCACTACCACCAGATGGTGTACGACTTCCACACCGGCAGCTACCTGCAGAGCAAGACGCATCCGTACCAATCGCATCCGCAGGGCTGGCTCACCTTGAACCGGCCGGTCGGGATCGCCGTGACAGCCGACATCAAGCCCGGCGAGCAGGGCTGCACCGCCACGGCGGGTTCGACCTGCCTGCGTCAGATCCTGGCCCTCGGCAACCCGGCGGTGTGGTGGCCGGCAGCAGCGGCGCTGGTCGTGAGCATCTGGATGTGGATCATCCGGCGCGACTGGCGGTACGCGGTGCCGATCCTCGCGGTCGCCGCGTCCTGGCTGCCGTGGTTCCACTACGACGACCGCCCGATCTTCTCGTTCTACGCGGTCGCGATCATCCCGTTCTCCTGCGCGGCGCTCGCGATGGTGCTCGGCATGGTGCTGGGACCGGCCGACGGACCTCGGCATCGACGCGTCGCAGGCGGCCTGCTCATGGTGACGGTGGTCGGCGCGGTCATCGTGGCCTTCGCGTTCTTCTGGCCGATCTGGACCAATGGCCTGCTCACCCACGACGCCTGGCAGTCCCGGATGTGGCTCGACTCCTGGATCTGACCCGGCGCCGGTAGCGTAGGTCCAGCCCGACCGACCCTCGGGCGCCCCGCACCGGGGTCCGCGCCCCGGTTCGAGTCCGACACGGCGTACTCGAAGCAGCGGGTGGGGACGGCCCAGCCAGCGCCAGCGGACGACTGCACAACGCATCCGTCTGGCCTGCCCCGACCCCATGTCTTCTGCCTCTCACCCGGTACGGAATCGCTCCGGCCGCACTCGACTGCCTCGCGTCGTCTGGCTGCTCGTCATCGGCCGGGCGGTCAATCGGCTCGGTGCGTTCACCCTCCCCTTCCTCACCGTCGCACTGACCGATCTGCTCGGCGCGTCCGTCTCGGCGGCCGGCGCCCTGATGGCGATGTTCGGCATCGGCAGCATCGCGTCCCGCCTCGGAGGTGGCTGGCTGGCGGATCGGATCGGACGCCGCGCGACGATCGTCATCGGCCTGGCCCTCACGGCCGTGGCCCAACTCGGACTGGCCGGCGCACCGAACCTGGCGGCTGCCGCGGTCGCGATAGCTGTGCTCGGCCTGGCGTACGAGATCTACGAGCCGCCGAGCCAGGCGCTGATCGCCGATGTCGTACCCGGTCCGGCCCGCCCGGCCGCCTACGGGCTGCTGTCGGCGTCGCTCGCCGCTGCCGGTGTGGCGGCCGGTCTGCTCGCGGCCGCGGTCGGTGCCATCGATCTGCGGCTGCTGTTCGTGATCGACGCCGCGACCTGCCTCGGCTGCGCCGTGCTGCTCGGGCTCGCCCTGCCCGGAGGGACGCGGCCGGCTCCGGCATTGCGGCACCCACCTCGCGGCACCAGCCCCTGGCGCGACCGTCGACTGCTCGCGCTCACGGCGTCCGGCGTCGCGTTCGCCGCGATCTACCTCCAGATAAACGCCGCGCTCGGACTCACCCTGGATCGACGCGACATCCCCGCCTCGTACGTCGGACTCCTCCTCGCCGCCTCGGGTCTCACGATCGTCGCCGGGCAGCCGTTGCTCCGCTGGCGCCGACTCGCGCGACTGGATCCCTGGCGAGCGATGGCCCTCGGCTATGTCGTGCTTGGCATCGGACTGCTGGCGACGGCGTTCGCGACCACGCTCCCCACGTTCGTCGCCGCCACGGTCGTCTGGAGCGTCGGCGACCTGATCCTGCTCGGCCGCGTCTACGGCCTGGTCGCCGACCTGGCACCGGCGCACGCGCGGGCGCAGTACTTCTCCGTCTACGGACTCAGCTGGGGCGTCGGGACCGTGGTCGGCCCCCCGGCCGGG
>DATFRX010000016.1:0-2812 GCA_035262905.1 Nocardioidaceae bacterium | reverse complement strand
CTGAGCACGACCGCGGCTCGGTCCTCCGCCGCCCCGTCCCGGTGCGGCTGCGGATCACCGCGGCGGTCGTCGTGCTCGCGGCACTGGCGCTCACTGTGGCCGGGTTCGTGGTCTACGCCCTCGAGTCGCAACGGATCGACGACAACATCGAGCAGCAGATCACTCAAGAGGTTCAGGAGTTCGAGCAGCTGGCATCGAAGAGTTCGTCCACCGACCCCGAGGCTTTGATCGAGCAGGCCCTCGAGACCAACGTGCCGTCCCCCGACGAGCTGATCTTCGGCTTCTGGAACGGTATGCCACAGCAGGTCAGCGCCGGCTCGGCGCATCGGGAGCTGGTCGATCAACCTGATCCGGCGCTGGTCCGCACCGTCCAGAGCCTGTTGCCGCAGGGCGGCTCCGTCGACATCGACACCGACTTCGGCAAGGCGACCGTGGTGGTCAAGCCGGTCGAGTCGAGCATCGCGACAGTCACCGATCCGGCGTTCGTTCTGGTGCATTTCGAAGCGGCGGAGCGGGCTCAGCTGACCGACCTGACCCGGACGTACGCGCTGGTCGCCCTGGCGGCCCTGGCAGCACTCGCCCTGGGCGCCTGGAGCCTGTCCGGCCGGCTGCTGCGGCCGGTCCGCGACCTTCGGCTGGCGGCGCAGGAGATCAGCGACACCGACCTGACCCGGCGGATCCCGGCCTCCGGCAACGACGACCTGACCGACCTCACGCTGACGTTCAACGCCATGCTCGACCGGCTCGAGGACGCCTTCGCCGGGCAGCGGGAGTTCCTCAACGACGCCGGTCACGAGCTGCGTACGCCGCTGACGATCATCCGGGGGCATCTGGAGCTCATCGACACCGACGATCCGGACGAGGTGGCGTCCACCCGGGCGCTCGTACTCGACGAGATCGACCGGATGTCCCGCCTGATCGACGAGCTGATCCTGCTCGCCCGCAGCCGCCGTCCCGACTTCGTCCGACCGGCCCAGCTCGACGTCGGCGAGCTCACCGATGACCTGGCCGACAAGGTTCGCGGCCTCGGCGACCGGGCCTGGGCGGTCGAC
Source organism: Nocardioidaceae bacterium (assembly GCA_035262905.1). Lineage (GTDB taxonomy): Bacteria > Actinomycetota > Actinomycetes > Propionibacteriales > Nocardioidaceae > DATFRX01. The sequence goes on along the minus strand of DATFRX010000016.1, from coordinate 1,760 downwards.
GAGCGAGCGACCGGCGACGCCGTCCTCGACGCGCAGCGGATCACCCAGGCTGTCGTCCAGCTCGCCCAGAACGCCGTCCGCCACACCGAGGAGTCCGACACGGTCGCGATCGGCTCGCGGGTCGACGCCGCGGCCGTTCACCTGTGGGTGCGGGACACCGGTCCCGGCATCGCGCCGGCCGACCAGGAGCACATCTTCGACCGGTTCTATCGCGGCGGCGACCATACGTCCGACGGCTCCGGACTGGGGCTCTCGATCGTCCGGGCCATCGCCCAGGCGCACGGCGGCTGGGTCGCGGTGGACTCGGTTCCGGGCCAAGGTGCGACCTTCACGCTGACCCTGCCCCGCCGGCTCACCTGGACGACCGGTCCGGTCGACGGTGCGGCCACCTCCGAGGAGGCGACGATTCCGATGCGAGTGCCCTCGTGAAGCGCATCCTGGTGATCGAGGACGAGCCGCGCATCGCGTCGTTCGTCGCGAAGGGACTGCGGTCGGCCGGATTCACCCCGACGACGGTCGGCGACGGCAGGGAGGGGCTCGACCACGCTCTGTCCGGTGAGTTCGACCTCGCGATCCTCGACATCGGCCTGCCGAGCCTGGACGGCTTCGCGCTCCTGGAACAGTTGCGCGGCGCGGGCAGCAAGCTCCCGGTCATCGCCCTGACGGCCCGCGACTCGGTCAGCGACACCGTACGCGGCCTCGAGGGCGGCGCCGACGACTACATGCCGAAGCCGTTCCGGTTCGACGAGCTGCTCGCCCGGGTGCGACTGCGGCTGCGCGACCGGTCGGACACTACGGCCACCGGCGGAGCGGGAAACCAGAACGTTTTGGAGCACCGCGGTGTCCGGCTCGACCTGCACCGGCGCGAGGCCACCCGGGACGGGGCCACGGTCGAGCTGTCGGCTCGCGAGTTCGCCCTCGCGGAGATGTTCCTGCGGCATCCCGATCAGGTGCTGTCCCGGGAGCAGTTGCTGTCGCACGTGTGGGGCTACGAGTTCGACCCGGGCTCCAATGTCGTCGACGTCTACGTCGGGTACCTGCGCAAGAAGCTCGGCTCCGACGTCATCCGCACCGTACGCGGAATGGGCTACCGCCTCGACTGACCCGGCCCTGCGCACTCCTTGCCGGTCACGGGCCGCCCGAACCGACAAGGAGCGCGCACAACCGGGGAGCTAGCTCGCCAGGGTGGGCTTCCAGCCGCCGAGCCGGGGCTTCGGCAGCGCACCCATCAAAGGCTCGAACTCCTCGGCCAGCTCGGACGGCGTCGGACGACCGTCGGGATCCGGATCGAGGCAGGCCAGGATCGGCTTGGCGATGTCGTCGGCCACCCACTCGGGCAGCAGCATCGGCTCGTACGCGAGCTGCGGCCAGCGTTCCTCGGCCGAGGCGTCGTCGGCGTCGGAGCCGGGCTCGAAGGGCCGATAGCCCGCCAGGGCGTGGAACAGCGTGGCGCCGATCCCCCACATGTCGGCGGCGTAGCCGGGCCGGCTGTCGGGAGTGGGCTCGCACTGTTCGGGCGCCATGTAGGCGTCGGTGCCGATCGGGACGGTCAGCTCGCCGGCCCGCTCGATCGTCCGGGCCACGCTGAGGTCGATCAGCTGCGCAGGGGCGCCCATGATGACGTTGCTGGGCTTGATGTCGAGGTGGACCACGCCCATCTCACCGAGGTAGTGGACCGCCGACGCCAGCTCGATGCCGAGCGGCAGCAGTTGCTGCGGCGGCACCGGACCGTGCCGGCGGATCAGCGAGGACAGCCGCGG